>NZ_JAMYVF010000003.1:132500-135000 GCF_040323735.1 Mesorhizobium sp. M0029 | reverse complement strand
ACAGGTCCACCAGAGATCCGTCCATCCCGGTCCTCTCGTACTAGGGACAGATCCTTTCAATATTCCTACACCCACGGCAGATAGGGACCGAACTGTCTCACGACGTTCTGAACCCAACTCACGTACCGCTTTAAATGGCGAACAGCCATACCCTTGGGACCTGCTCCAGCCCCAGGATGCGATGAGTCGACATCGAGGTGCCAAACAACCCCGTCGATATGGACTCTTGGGGGTCATCAGCCTGTTATCCCCGGCGTACCTTTTATCCGTTGAGCGATGGCCCTTCCACGCGGGACCACCGGATCACTATGACCGACTTTCGTCTCTGCTCGACTTGTCAGTCTCGCAGTCAGGCAGGCTTATGCCATTGCACTCAGCGAACGATTTCCGACCGTTCTGAGCCCACCATCGCGCGCCTCCGTTACTCTTTAGGAGGCGACCGCCCCAGTCAAACTACCCACCATACATTGTCCCGGACCCGGATAACGGGCCGCGGTTAGACATCCATAGTAATAAGGGTGGTATTTCAAGGGTGGCTCCACCTGAGCTGGCGCCCAGGTTTCAAAGCCTACCACCTATCCTACACATGCCACTACGAATGCCAATGTAAAGCTATAGTAAAGGTGCACGGGGTCTTTCCGTCTAACCGCAGGAACCCCGCATCTTCACGGGGAATTCAATTTCACTGAGTCTATGCTGGAGACAGCGGGGAAGTCGTTACGCCATTCGTGCAGGTCGGAACTTACCCGACAAGGAATTTCGCTACCTTAGGACCGTTATAGTTACGGCCGCCGTTTACTGGGGCTTCGATTCAGAGCTTGCACCCCTCCTCTTAACCTTCCAGCACCGGGCAGGCGTCAGACCCTATACGTCGTCTTGCGACTTCGCAGAGCCCTGTGTTTTTGATAAACAGTCGCTACCCCCTGGTCTGTGCCACCCTCCTCTACTTGCGTAGAAAAGGGTCACGCTTCTTCCGAAGTTACGCGTGCAATTTGCCGAGTTCCTTCAGCATAGTTCTCTCAAGCGCCTTGGTATACTCTACCTGACCACCAGTGTCGGTTTCGGGTACGGTTTATAAGGAGGAGCTATTTCCTGGAACCGCTCCGCTGCCCGTTCAATCCGATAAGATTGGACAACTTGTGCGATCCGTCACTACCTCCAAGCCCACGAATATTAACGTGGTTCCCATCGACTACGCGTTTCCGCCTCGTCTTAGGGGCCGGCTAACCCTGCTCAGATTAGCTTTAAGCAGGAACCCTTGGTCTTTCGGCGGGGGAGTCTCTCACTCCCCTTACGTTACTCATGTCAGCATTCGCACTTCTGATACCTCCACCACCCCTCACGGGTATGGCTTCGTCAGCTTACAGAACGCTCCGCTACCGCTTGGCCCTTGCGGACCAAACCCTAAGCTTCGGTGTATGGCTTTAGCCCCGTTACATTTTCGGCGCAAAGACCCTTATTTAGACCAGTGAGCTGTTACGCTTTCTTTAAATGATGGCTGCTTCTAAGCCAACATCCTGGTTGTTTTGGGATCCTCACATCCTTTCCCACTTAGCCATAACTTGGGGACCTTAGCTGTAGGTCAGGGTTGTTTCCCTTTTCACGACGGACGTTAGCACCCGCCGTGTGTCTGCCGACTAGTACTCCCAGGTATTCGGAGTTTGGTTAGGTTTGGTAATCCGGTGAGGACCCCTAGCCCATCCAGTGCTCTACCCCCTGGGGTATTCGGTCGACGCTCTACCTAAATAGATTTCGCGGAGAACCAGCTATTTCCGAGTTTGATTGGCCTTTCACCCCTAGCCACAAGTCATCCCGAACTATTGCAACAGTTATGGGTTCGGTCCTCCAGTAAGTGTTACCTTACCTTCAACCTGCTCATGGCTAGATCACTCGGTTTCGGGTCTAATGCGACGAACTGAACGCCCTGTTCAGACTCGCTTTCGCTGCGCCTACACCTAGCGGTTTAAGCTTGCTCGTCACACTAAGTCGCTGACCCATTATACAAAAGGTACGTGGTGACCCTTACGGGCTCCCACTGTTTGTAGGCAATCGGTTTCAGGTACTCTTTCACTCCCCTTGTCGGGGTGCTTTTCACCTTTCCCTCACGGTACTAGTTCGCTATCGGTCATGCACGAGTACTTAGGCTTGGAAGGTGGTCCTCCCAATTTCAGACAGGATTTCACGTGTCCCGCCTTACTCGAGGACGATTGATTGCATTACGCGTACGGGGCTGTCACCCACTATGGCCCTACTTTCCAGAAGGTTCCGCTTGTCTCTCAATCGCCACTGGCCTGGTCCGGGTTCGCTCGCCACTACTTCCGGAGTCTCGGTTGATGTCCTTTCCTACGGGTACTTAGATGTTTCAGTTCCCCGCGTTCGCCACTTTATCCCTATGTATTCAGGATAAGTTACCTATTATCGATACTCGGAAACCACAGCAGCAGATCGCTCTGCTACTCTGATTTTCCAAGTACCTTAGGTGGGTTTCCCCATTCGGAAA
>NZ_JAMYVF010000003.1:0-127500 GCF_040323735.1 Mesorhizobium sp. M0029 | reverse complement strand
GCCTCTCCACCGGCCCGCATCTTCACTACGAGCTGATCGTCAACGGCACCAAGGTCGACCCGATGCGCGTGCGCCTGCCGGTCGGCAAGGTGCTGAAGGGCGACGACCTGGTCGCTTTCAAGCGCGAGCGCGAGCGCATCGATGAACTGCTCAAGCAGGAAGACAGCAATCCGCTGAAGGTCGCGAGCGCCAAGATCGAAGGCTAATGCATGTCGCCCAGAAGTGTGCCGCGGTTCTGGGACAACGACATGCCTCAAAACAAACACTTAAAGCGCGTCGTATGAATCCGTTTCAGCGCGACGCGCTTTAAGCCGTCACACTCGACGCCGGCGAATCATAATCGCCCCATCAGAGCATTCCGAATCGGGTCGGCTCCGAATCAGGTCGACTGCTCCTCTTCGGCTCGTGACCAAGGCAGCTTTTGCCCCGAAACGGTGGCCCAGGCGATAATAGCGGCAAGCAGGCAAAGCACGGCCGTCACTGTCGACACGGCCGCGAACGCCGCATCGCTGGCGGCGAGCCGTGTTGCATCAAGGTCTGGCGCCAGGCCGGCCAATGCCGGTTCGCCGAATCCCGGAATGCCCGGCCTAGCGCTGGTATCGAGCATCGTCGAATAGACCCAGGCCGCGAGCGAGCCCATCGCCGCCACAGCAATCAGCCCGCCAATGCGCGAAACCGCATTGTTGATGCCGGAAGCGGCGCCGGTATCCTTGTCCTCGACCGCGGTCATGACCGCCGTCGACAGCGGCGACACCACCAGCGCCATGCCGAGCCCCATCACGGCCATCAGCGGAAAGATACCGGTCCAGAAATTGTGCATGCCGGCATGAGTGAGCAAAGCCAGCCCGGCAAAGGCGATGGCAACTACCAGGCAGCCGCTGGCGATCGGAAAACGCGGACCGATGCGATCCGACCACTGGCCGACGAGACCCGACAGCAGCGCGATCGACGCCGACAGCGGCAGGAAGATGAAACCGACCTCTTTGGTGCTCAGCCCCCATCCGGCGATCAACAGCATCGGCAGGTAGAACAGATTGGCCGACAGGGCGAAATACAGGAAGAAGGTGGCGAGGTTGGCGCCGGCAAAGGCGCCGATCCGAAACAGCTTGAGATCGATCATCGGCTCGCGCTGCCGAAGCTCGAAGACGATGAAGATGATAAGCAGCACGGCGCCTGCGGCGATGCTCGGCCCCGACATCAGGCCGCTGCCTTCGGCGCTCATCGAGGTCAGTCCGTAGGCAAGCGCCCCGAAGGCAAGCGTGGCGAGAGCGGCGCCGCCGAGATCGAGGCTTCGCTTCTCCGTCGGCGCGTCGGCGGGAATCTTGGCCAGCAGGAGATAGATCGAGATCAGCCCGAGCGGCAGGTTGACGGCGAAGATCGCCCGCCAGATACCGCCGCCAAAGGCCGACAGAACGAAGCCGCCGAGCACCGGACCGAGCGCAGTCGTCAGCGCCGAGGCGGCGGCCCAGATGCCGATCGCCCGGCCGCGCTCCTTCTTCGGATAGGCCTTGGCGATGATGGCGAGGCTGCCCGGCACCATGATCGCCGCACCAATGCCCTGAATGGCGCGAAAGGCGATGAGCACCAGCGCATTCGGCGCCACCGCGCAGGCCAGCGAAGCGACGATGAACAGCGCAATGCCGGCAACGAAGGCGCGCCTGAGGCCAAACCGGTCGCCGGCGGCGCCGCCGGCCAGAATCAGCGCCGACAGCGTCAGCGCATAGGCGTTGGAAATCCACTGGACCTCGGCCAGGCTGGCGCCGAGGTCGACGCGCATTGCCGGCATGGCAATGGCCAGGATCGACCCGTCGATGAAGCCGAGCGCTGACGCCAGGATCGCCGCTACCAGCACGAACTTGCGCTGCGACTGCGGGCAAAATGTACCGTTGGAAAGCGACCTGGTCAGGGGAACGGCTGCGGCTTCGCTCGGAGACTTCATGAGCGTCTGCTTAGACTTGTTGCGGGCCGGCAACAACCAGCCAGCACCCTGCGCTCATGAATCCAGCTTTGGATATCGGCCTGCCTTATGGGCAGGCCGATATCACTGCGCTGGAGCGCTCACTTGCTCCGCAACATCATCGGCCGAGGGACCGCCGACGAACTCGACGGTGACGCCCGGCGACACCAGCTTGGCCAGTTCACGCGCATCCCAATTTGTCAGGCGCACGCAGCCATGGCTTTCGGTCTTGCCGATCTTGGAGGGATCGGGCGTGCCGTGAATGCCATAGGTCGGCTTGTCCAGCGCGATCCACACCGAGCCGACCGGGCCGTTCGGACCCGGCGGGATGGTCAGGATCTTGTCGTTCTGGCCCTGCTTGAAATTGATGCTGGGGTTGTAGGTGTAGTTCGGATCGAGCGCGACGCGCGACACCGTATGAGTGCCGGTCGGCGAGGGCGTGTCGGCTGAACCAATGGTGGCCGGATAGGCCGCGACCAGCTTGCCACCGGCGTCATAGGCGAACACCTGCTTCTTGTCCTTGTCGGCGACGATGCGGGCAACCGGCGTCGCCACCAGCCTGCCGAAATTGGCGACCTTGATGATGGTGCCGGGACGGCTGAAGTCGGCCTCGGGATTGAGCCCCTTCAGGTAGTTCTCGTCCATGTGGAACCGTTCGGCCAAGGCTTCGGTGACGGAGGTGTAAGCCATGCGGTCGAGCTGCGCCTTCTGGCTGTAATCCTCCGGTATCGAGGCGACATAAGGCCCGGCCGCGTCCTCGGGCGTGATCGTATAATTGGCGAAAGCATCGCCACCGGTTTGCGCCAGCGCAGCCTGGATGCCGACCGCGTCGGTCGAGCGCAGATTGCTGCCGGTGATCTGGTTATAGGCGGCAAGCGCCTTGTCGACATTGGAGCCGAAGCGCCCGTCGACGACGCCGGGTGAAGCGCCGGCGCGGTCGAGCAGCACCTGCAAGGCGGCTACATCCTGGCGTGCGCCGAGTGAAAGCGAGGGATCGACCACGGTCTTGCCACCGGCTTTCGGCGGCAGCGCGGCCTGGTCGGCGGGCGCCGCCGGTTCGGCGGGATCGATAGAGGCTTCGTTCAGCGGCTGGCGCTTGACGGGCCGCGGTTCAGCGGATTTCGGCGCTTCCGGATAGGTGTCGCTGTCATTGGCATCATCCTGCGGAGCGGCCCCCAGGAATCTGTCGCTTTCAGGATCGTATTCATCAACCGGCGGGCCGGGGATTCGTCCCTGATCGTCCAGTTGCCTGCGGCGGAAACGCGCCATGTCTTCGGGATCGTCGAGATAGTAGCGGTCGTCGTCTTCGACCGGTGCGCGTCCAAGCTCACGTGCCCGCATTTCCCGGCGCAGCGCGCGGCGGTCGAGCCTGGTCTGCGGCGGCTGGATGGCGATGACCTTGCCGGTCTCGGCATCGACGATGACGCGGTTGCCCCTGGCGTCGTAATAGATGTCGAGATTGCCGTCCTGGGCAAGCACAATGCCGCTGCTATCGGCGGCGCGGACGGCCGGCAGTGCGTTGTCCACAGTCGGCGATGCCATGGCGCTGGACGTGAGCAGCCCGGCGGCGAGCACCGAAAAGGCAAGGATCGTGCGGAACATGGTGGTCAAACTCTCCGGTACTTACAGCGTCGCGCGTCCGTTTGGACGCGCAAAGGACGCTGTAACACTTCATGTCTGCGCATGATCCTTTCCGAAAATCGAGTTTCGATTTTCGGGGTCATGCGTAATTGCCGCCGCCCGGCAGTGTTCCCACCAGAACGTTCTCGCCACCGTTTGGATGCGCAAGGAACGCCCTGATCGTCAAAAGCCTGCAGGCAAACCCCTTCGCCAGCAAACCACAACATAAGCTTTCCAACATGAACCGGGCATGAAGATGGCGGATTACTGGTTGCTACAGGCCCAATTCCTTGCGCGTCTGCTTCGTCAGCTTGAGGACGACGAGGCGGTGGCTTTCGCCGAGATAGTCCTTCAGCGCATCATCATCCATGCTCTGGCTTGTCTGACGCTGGATCCATTTCATGCCGCGCGAGGCGAGATAGGGCGCCGGCCGGCAGCCGGGCTGATCCTTCAGCACGTCATAAGCCATTTCAGAGCATTTGAAGGTGACGAAGACGCCACCCTCCCGGTCATGGCCGGCGATGGTGAAGACCTTGCCACCGACTTTCCAGACATCGGCCCCGCCCCACTGCACGACATGCGTCGTCTGCGGCAGCGAGGCGCAGAAGCTGTTGTAGTCGTCCAGCGTCATCTGCACCCCCGTCAAAGGATTGTTGTTTCATAAGAAAATGCCGCGCGTCCGGTCGGACGCGCGGCGTTGGATCAGGCTGCCGCGTCGGTCGGCACCACAGTGGGCCTGGACCGGAAATTCAACCGGTCGGAGCCGGCGGTGACCTTGACGGTCGAGCCGTCGAGGATCTCGCCAAGCAGGATTTTTTCCGCCAGCGGATCTTGCAGGTCCTTCTGCATCACCCGCTTCAGCGGCCGCGCGCCATAGGCCGGGTCGTAGCCCTTCGCCGCCAGCCAGTCGATCGATTCCTGGTCGAGCGACAGTGTGATCTTGCGGTCGACGAGCAGGCTTTCCAGCCGCTTGAGCTGGATCTCGACGATGCGACCCATATCCTGCCGGCGCAGCCGGTGGAACAGGATCACCTCGTCGACGCGGTTGAGGAACTCCGGCCTGAACGAGGCTCTCACCACGCTCATAACCTCGTCGCGCACGGCATCGACGTCCTGCTCTTCGCCGAGATTGACCAGATATTCGGCGCCGAGGTTCGACGTCATGACGATCAGCGTGTTGCGGAAGTCGACCGTGCGGCCCTGCCCGTCGGTCAGCCGCCCGTCGTCGAGCACCTGCAACAGCACGTTGAAGACATCCGGATGCGCCTTCTCGATCTCGTCGAACAGCACGACCTGATAGGGCCGGCGCCGCACCGCTTCGGTCAGCGCGCCGCCTTCCTCATAGCCGACATAGCCGGGAGGCGCGCCAATCAGCCGGGCGACCGAGTGCTTCTCCATGTATTCCGACATGTCGATGCGCACCATGGCGCTCTCGTCGTCGAACAGGAAATTGGCCAGCGCCTTGGTCAGTTCGGTCTTGCCGACGCCGGTCGGTCCGAGGAACATGAACGAGCCGATCGGCCGGTTCGGATCCTGCAGCCCGGCCCGGGCGCGACGCACGGCCTTGGACACCGCCTGTACCGCTTCGCCCTGGCCGACGACTCGCTTGCCGATCTCGTCTTCCATGCGCAGCAGCTTGTCGCGCTCGCCCTGCAGCATCTTGTCGACCGGAATGCCGGTCCAACGCGACACGATATGGGCGACGTGGTCGGGCGTGACCACCTCTTCGACCATGCCGGCCTTGCCGTCCTGGGCTTCGGCTTCCTTCAGCTTCTTTTCCAGTTCCGGGATCTTGCCATAGGCAAGCTCGCCGGCGCGCTGGAATTCACCCTTGCGCTGGGCAATGGCGAGGTCGTTGCGGGCCGCGTCGAGCTGCTTCTTGAGGTCAGCGGCGAGGCCAAGCTTCTGCTTCTCCGACTGCCATTTGGCGGTGATCTCGGTCGATTCCTCCTCGAGGCCGACGAGTTCCTTTTCGAGACGCGCGAGCCGGTCCTTTGACGCCTCGTCCTTCTCGACCTTCAGTGCCTCGCGCTCGATCTTGAGCTGCATGATGCGGCGATCGATCTCGTCCAGCGCCTCGGGCTTGGAATCGACCTGCATCCTCAGCCGCGACGCGGCTTCGTCGACAAGGTCGATCGCCTTGTCCGGCAGGAAACGGTCGGCGATGTAGCGGTTGGACAAGGTCGCCGCCGCGACCAGCGCCGAATCCGAGATGCGCACCTTGTGGTGCTGCTCGTATTTCTCCTTCAGGCCACGCAGGATCGACACGGTATCTTCCACCGACGGCTCGTTGACGAAGACCGGCTGGAACCGGCGGGCAAGGGCCGCGTCCTTCTCGACATGCTTCCTGTATTCATCGAGCGTGGTCGCGCCGACGCAGTGCAGTTCGCCGCGCGCCAGCGCCGGCTTCAACAGGTTCGAAGCGTCCATGGCGCCATCGGCCTTGCCGGCGCCGACCAGCGTGTGCATCTCGTCGATGAACAGGATGATGCCGCCGGCCGCCGAGGTGACTTCGTTGAGCACGGCCTTCAGCCGCTCCTCGAACTCGCCGCGATATTTGGCGCCGGCAATCAGCGCGCCCATGTCGAGCGCCATCAACTGCTTGTCCTTCAGCGATTCGGGCACGTCGCCATTGACGATGCGCAGCGCCAGGCCTTCGGCGATCGCCGTTTTGCCGACGCCCGGCTCGCCGATCAGCACCGGGTTGTTCTTGGTACGCCGCGACAGCACCTGGATGGTGCGGCGGATCTCGTCGTCACGGCCAATCACAGGGTCGAGCTTGCCGGCGCGGGCATCGGCGGTGAGGTCGCGCGCGTATTTCTTCAGCGCGTCATAGCCCTGCTCGGCGCTCGCCGAATCGGCGGTACGGCCCTTGCGGACGTCGTTGATCACCTGGTTCAGCGCCTGCGCTGTGACGCCGGCCTTCGACAGGATATCGGCCGTCTTGGCCGACTTCTCCATCGCCAGCGCCTGCAGCAGTCGCTCGACCGTGACAAAACTGTCGCCGGCTTTCTTGGCCAATTCCTCGGCGGTCGAAAACACCTTGGCCAGCGGCTGCGCCAGATAAAGCTGGCCGTTGCCGCCTTCCACCTTGGGCATGGCCTCAAGGGCGGTCTCGACGCCAAGCTTGACGTCGCGCACGTTGCCGCCGGCGCGCTCGATCAGCGAGGCGGCCAGCCCCTCATCGTCATCGACGAGGACCTTCAGCATATGTTCGGGAGTGAATTGCTGGTGATTGCGCGAGAGCGCCATGGTCTGGGCGGACTGAATGAATCCGCGGACGCGCTCGGAGTATTTCTCGAGGTTCATATCTGTCTCCTTCCATCACCGGCCCGCTTTGCGGCACCGGATCAGATTGCGGTGACGGACCCGCTCATCCGAGCCGGGTCCAGTTCACGCCAGATATGGGGCGCAAGCCATTGCCGCTCAAGACGTCCGGCTGATGATATTGCATGGCCGAGCAAACGAAAACGGCGGAGATTTCTCTCCGCCGTTTCATCGACTATGTCTTGTGGGTCAGTTGTTGGCGTCGACGGCGAACGGGTCGCGGGCAGGGCTTTCGGCCGGCGCCGCATCCACCACGTCAACAGCGGCAGCGGTCTCGCCGGCGCCATCCACCACCTGGCCACCACCAGACTGTTCGTCACCGACCTGATCGGCATTGTTGCGCGGGCGGCGTGGACGCCGCGGGCGACGGGCAGCGCCGCTCTCGGCGGCTGCCTCATTGAGTTCGGCCCGGGCGGCAAGAGCCGCCGGCGACAGGTTTTCATACAGCGGCGCCGGCTCGGAGAAACCGCTCTCGGCTTCGGGCTCAACCGCGGAAACGGTTTCCGCCTGTGCCGGGGTTTCGGTGAAGCGCTGCTGGTCGCCGCGCTGGCCGTTCTGCTCGCCACGCTGGGCAAAGTCGCCACGCTGGTCGTTCTGGCCATAGCCGCCATTGGGGCGGCGGTCACGGTTGCGGCCATTGTTGTCGCGGCCGTTGTTGTTGCGGCCATTATTGTCACGGCCATTATTGTCACGGCCACTGTTGTTCTCGCGGCCGTTTTCCTGGCCGTATGCGAGTTCGGCCGGCGTGCCCTCAATCGTCGGCTGCGGACCGTTGCCGTGGTTCGCCATCGGCGCTTGCGTCTCGCCGCCATTGCCGCTGCCGGCATTGTCAAAATCGTCGCGATCTTCATCGTCGTCGAATTCGTCGCGGTTCTGCGGGGCATTCTGGATCGGCATCTGCGCCTGTGCGGCGGCAATGATGCGGTTGTAGTGCTCGGCGTGCTGGAGGTAATTTTCCGCCATAACCCGGTCGCCGGAGCTTTGCGCATCACGGGCCAGAGTGGCGTATTTTTCGGCGATCTGCTGAGCCGATCCACGGATTTTCACGTCCGGGCCGTTGCTCTCGTAGTTGCGCGTCAGGGGATTTGGGCCCTTGCGGTTGTTGTTGTTGTTATTGTTGTTGCCACCGCCGCCGCCATTGTTGTTGCGACCGCGCATGCGCCTGTTCTGCTGTTGTGGCCTCATAAGACTCTCTTCATTTTGAAATTTTCGAAAAACGTTTCACGAACGGAGGCGCTCATGCAGCCAGCCGTTTCGTTTCTTCACCGGCGTTCGCCCGCATCAATTGCGTTGGCGCCACGTGTCATCCTGTTCCGGTTACATCACTTGCCGGACGATTCCCGCACGAAGCTTGGGCGTCGTTTGCGCAAGAAGGCAGCTATTTCCGAGGAAAACCGAATCGCTAAGAGCACTGCCTGCTTCGTCTCATCCGGTTAGGGCTGACCCTAGCCGCATTCCCCGGCATTGCCAAGCGCTTTTTTGCACTGCGTCAAGGCTTTCCCTGTTCAAACATAAGAACCCTGTCGTTTCCGCCAAGGTCGACAAATGCCCCGGCCAGCCTGTAGCCGGCTGCCGCGAATATGTCTTTGACCTCATTGCGCTGCGTGTGGCCGATCTCGACCGCTATCTTGCCTTGTGCTTCCAGAAACTTTGCCGCCTCGGCGGCGATGATCCTGTAGGGGCCAAGACCGTCCACACCGCCATCAAGGGCTCTGTGCGGATCGAAATCGCGGACCTCGTCCTGCAGATTTCCAATGTCTCCAGACGATATATAGGGAGGGTTTGCGGCAATTACATGGTATCGGCCCGAAACTTTTTCGAACCAGTCGGACTGCAGCCCCACGAACCGGCCGGCGAGTCCAAGTTGCTCGGCATTGCGTATCGCGGTTGCCAGCGCGTCGTGCGAAATATCGACCCCGGTGGCGGTCGCGGCCGGAACCGCGCTGAGCAGCGCCAGCGCTATCGCGCCGGTACCGGTGCCGAGATCGAGGATACGGCATTCCCCCAGCCTTTCGGCCGTCGCTCCGGCAAAAGGCAGGATCGCCTCGACCAGCGTTTCGGTGTCCGGCCGCGGCTCCAGCGTTTCCGGCGACAGCGACAGCCGCAGGCCGTAAAACTCGCGAAACCCGAGGATGCGGTGCACCGGTTCGCCGGCCATGCGGCGCTGCAGAGCAGCGCCGATTGCGGCAACCGCACACGCATCGACAGTCCGTTGCGGGTCGGCGATCGCCTGCGTACGGTCCGTGCCGGAAAAATGTTCGACGATCAGCCTGGCATCCAGCGCCGAGTCGGAAAGGCCGGCCGCGGCAAGCCGCTCCCGCGCCACCCGCAACAACGGCCCGAGCGCGCCGGGCAACATGTCAGCCATCGAGGCCAATATCGGCGAGCAGCTTCGACTGATGGTCGGCAATCAGCGCATTGATGACCTCATCGAGCTCGCCCATCATCACCCGGTCGAGCTTGTAGAGCGTCAGGTTGATACGATGGTCGGTAAGGCGGCCCTGCGGGAAATTGTAGGTACGGATGCGCTCCGAACGGTCGCCCGAACCAACCTGCGATTTGCGTGACTCCGAGCGCTCCTCGTCCGCCTTGCTGCGCTCGAGGTCGTAAAGCCGCGCACGCAGAATCTGCATGGCTTTCGCCCGGTTCTGATGCTGCGACTTCTCCGCCTGCACCACCATGATACCGGTCGGCAAATGGGTGATGCGCACGGCCGAATCGGTGGTGTTGACGTGCTGGCCACCCGAACCCGAGGCGCGCATCGTGTCGATGCGGATGTCTTCGGCGCGGATGTCGATGTCGACCTCTTCGGCTTCCGGCAGAACGGCCACCGTCGCCGCCGAGGTGTGGATGCGCCCGCTGGCCTCGGTCGCCGGCACGCGCTGCACGCGGTGCACGCCGGATTCGAATTTCAGATGGGCAAAGACGCCCCTACCGGAAATGGTGGCGATGATTTCCTTGAAGCCGCCGGCATCGCCGTCGCTGGCCGACACCGTCTCGAAGCGCCAGCCGCGTTCGGCGGCATAGCGCTCATACATGCGAAACAGGTCGCCGGCGAACAATGCCGCCTCATCGCCGCCGGTGCCGGCGCGGATTTCAAGGATGGCGTTCTTGTCGTCGGCCGCGTCCTTGGGCAACAGCAGGATCTGGATGTCCTTCTGCAGCTCTTCGATACGCGCTTCGACGCCCGGCAAATCTGCCTCCGCCAAGGCCCGCATCTCTGCGTCGGTGCCCTTGTCGGCAAGCATCGCCTCGAGGTCGGCTTGCTCGCGCTCGACTGAGCGCAGTTCCCTGACCTTGGCCACCATGTCCTGCAGCTCGGCATATTCCGAGGCCATCTTCACATAGGCATCGGCCGCCGGGCCGGCCGACATCTGCGCTTCGAGCATCTCGAAACGCTTGACGACCTGATCCATACGCTCGCGGGGAAGATTGACCATGGCTAATGCTATAGCGGGATGGAGCGGTCGTCGGCGAAGGCCTGCAGCAGCGCCCGCATCGGCAGCCCTTGAGCTGGCGCCATCAGATTGTCGGCAAAGAAAGCCTCCAATTCCTCCAGTGGCAGTTCGGTCAACATCGCCTTGACCGGGCCGATCGAGGCTGGAGACATCGAGATCGAGCGGTAGCCGAGGCCGATCAGCGCCATGGCGGAAATGGGTTTTCCGGCAAGCTCGCCGCACAGCGTCACCGGCGTGTGGTTGCGAACCCCGGCGTCGGCGATCTGCTTCAGAACCCGCAGGAACGGCGTCGACAGCGTGTCGAAGCGGTCGGAGAGCTGCGTGTTCCCCCGATCGACCGCCATGACGAACTGGAACAGGTCGTTGGAGCCGACCGAGACGAAATCGACCGCCTTCATCAACTCGTCGAGCTGGAACAGCAGCGACGGCACTTCCAACATGGCGCCCACCTTGAGGCTGGTCGGCAGATGGTGGGCAAAGCGGGAGAGATGCCGCACTTCGCGGTCGATGATCTCGCGCGCCTGGGCGATTTCGCCGAGCTCGGTCACCATCGGCAGCATCAGCTTCAGTTCGCGCCCGCCGCAGGCCTTCAGCAGAGCGCGGATCTGGGTCCTGAGCAGACCCGGCCGGTCGAGCGTCAGCCGGATCGCGCGCCAGCCGAGCGCAGGGTTTTCTTCCTGGACAGCGCCCTTGAAGTAGGGCAGCACCTTGTCGCCGCCGATGTCGATGGTGCGGAAGGTGACCGGCTTGCCACGCGCCGCGTCCAGCACGTCGCGGTAGAGCCGCTCCTGCGCCTCGGCGCGCGGGAAGGTCGAGGCGACCATGAACTGCAATTCGGTGCGGAACAGGCCGATGCCGGCCGCACCCGCCTCGGCCAGCTGCGGCAGGTCGACGGCCAGGCCCGCATTCATCAGCAGGTCGACCTGGACGCCGTCCTTGGTCACCGACGGCTTCTTGCGCAGTTCCCGGTAGACTTCCTGCCGGCGCGCCCGGAAGCGCACTTTTTCGGCATAGGCGGCTTCGAGGTCGGGCTGCGGCCGCAGATGGATGGTGCCTTCCTCGCCGTCGACGATGATGGCATCGCCGTTTTCCGCCATGGAAACGGCGCCCTTCATCTGGCCGGCGACCGGAATGCCCATGGCGCGCGCGACGATGACGACATGGCTGGTGGCAGCGCCGTCTTCCAGCACCACGCCGCGCAGCTTGTCCCTGGGATAATCGAGCAGTTCGGCCGCGCCCATCGAGCGCGCGACCAGGATGGCATCCTTCGGCAGTGACGCCGCGACGTCGTCAGGCCCGCGCCCCATCAGCTGGCGCAGCAGCCGGTTGGCGAGATCGTCGAAGTCGCTCATCCTCTCGCGCAAATAAGGATCGGTCATGTGCAGCATGCGGGCGCGCATGTCGCTCTGCACCTTTTCCACCGCCGCTTCCGCCGTCAGGCCGTTGCGGATCGCCTCTTCCAGCCGGCGCACCCAGCCGCGGTCGTTGGCAAACATGCGATACGCCTCGAGCACCTCGCGATGTTCTCCCTCGAAGGCGACATCGCGCCGCTCCAGCATGTCGTCGATGGAAAGCCTGAGCGAACCGAGCGACGTCTCCAGCCGGCGCACCTCTTCCTCACTGTCCTCGTTGAACAGATTGGTGACGACGATGCGTGGCTCATGCAGCACGACATGGCCGAGGCCGACACCCTCGTTGAAGGACAGGCCGGTAAAGCTGACGGGACGGCGCAGGTCGAGTTCGAGGCCGGGCCGGGTCAGGCGCGCGAGATCGCCGGTGGCGATCATCTCGGCGATCACCATGGCGGTCGTTTCCAGCGCCTCGAGCTCGTCGTCGCGGTAGTGGCGCATGGTCTTGTTCTGCACCACCAGCACGCCCAGCGTGCGCCCTGCCCTGAGTACGGGCACGCCGAGGAAGGAATTGTAGATCTCTTCGCCCGTCTCCGGCAGGTAGGCGAAGGCCGGATGTTCCTGCGCATTTGAGAGGTTGAGCGGCCGCGCGCTCGCGGCAATGGTGCCGACGAGGCCCTGCCCCAGCCGCAGTTGCGCCAAATGGACGGCGTTCGGGTTCAGACCTTCGGTGGCATAGAGTTCGAGCACCGAATCGGCGCGCAGCACATAGAGCGAGCAGACCTCGGCGACCATGTTGGAGGCGATGTCGCGCACGATCCGGTCGAGCCGCTCCTGCGGCTCCAGCGGCTCCTGCATGAGCTCGCGGAGCCGTTTCAGCAGAACGCGCGGGCCGCTGGCCGTATCACGCATCGCGGCTTCTTCTCCAATGGGCATTTTGCCCGCCGCAGTTTCCACTGCGACCGGCGCACACGCAACAACTCAAATCGCTCTCGCTACTGCTTATCCAGACCGTACACGGAATGCAAAGTACGAACCGCGAGTTCCGTGTAGGGACCGTCAATCAGTATCGAAATCTTGATCTCGGAGGTAGTGATGGCGCGGATGTTGATCGCCTTGTCGGCCAGCGCCTTGAAAGCGGTGGCGGCCACACCGGCATGGCTGCGCATGCCGATGCCGATGACCGAAACCTTCGACATGCCGGCTTCCGACTGCACCACGTCATAGCCGATCGAAGCCTTCAGACGCTCCAGCACGGCCAACGCCTTGTCCACGTCGCCGGACGGCACGGTGAAGGTCATGTCGGTGAACTTGCCGTCCTCGGAGATGTTCTGGACGATCATGTCGACATTGATGTTGGCCTCGGCCAGCGGGCCGAAAATGCCGGCGGCAACGCCCGGGCGGTCGCCGACGCGGCGCAGAGAAATCTGCGCTTCGTCCTTGGCGTAGGCAATTCCGGTGACGACCTGCTGTTCCACGATCTCTTCCTCGTCGCAAATGAGCGTTCCCGGAGGATTGAGCAAATCCCCCATTCCGGGCGCATCGGGATCGTCGAAGGACGACCGCACGAACGTACGCACCCTGTGCACCATGGCAAGCTCGACCGAGCGCACCTGCAAGACCTTGGCGCCGAGCGAGGCCATTTCGAGCATTTCCTCAAACGAAATCTTGTTGAGCCGCCGCGCCTTCGGCTCGATGCGCGGATCGGTGGTGTAGACGCCGTCGACATCGGTGTAGATGTCGCAGCGGTCGGCCTTGACCGCCGCGGCAATGGCAACCGCGCTTGTGTCGGAGCCGCCGCGGCCGAGCGTGGCGATGCGGTTGTCCGGGCCGATGCCCTGGAAGCCGGCGACGACAGCCACCTGACCTTCGCCGAAGCGCTTGATCAGGAACGCGCCGTCAATTTCGAGGATGCGCGCCGCGCCATGCGCGTTGTCGGTCTTGATCGGGATCTGCCAGCCCTGCCAGGAGCGGGCATGGACGCCCATATTCTGCAGTGTGATCGCCAGCAGGCCGGCAGTCACCTGCTCGCCCGAGGCGACCACGGCGTCATACTCGCGCGCGTCGTGCATGGGCGAGGCTTCGCGCGTCCAGCCAACCAGTTCATTGGTCTTGCCCGCCATCGCCGAAACCACGACAGCGACCTCATGGCCGGCATCGACCTCGCGTTTGACGTGACGCGCCACATTGCGGATGCGGGCGATGTCGGCGACGGAGGTTCCGCCGAATTTCATCACGATGCGCGCCATGGAAGCGAAATGCCTTTGACTGAAGCCGGCCCAGGACCGAAAGGGGAAGTAAGCGCTCGACAGAAGCCGGCCGCTGAATGCGCGCCTCCTTAGCCAAATGATCACGGTTTCGCAAGGCTGGCGGCGGATGCCGGCTTCAGGATCGCGGCATATTGCGTTCGGCCCCGCCGCCGCTTACCAAATGCTGCCCGCGGGAAACTCCTTTTGGTCCGGCATATCGAATGATTGTTCGCCTTCGACGCGCCATGCGGTGGCAATCGCTGCCGCTGTTCATCGGCTTCGCCGTGCTGGCGTTGATCGTCGGCACACGCGCCGTGCTGGTCGAGACCCAGAGAGCCAATCGTGAGGCCGCGCGCGAGGCGGTCGAGTATCAGGAATTGCTTTCCGGTTTGCTTGCGATGGCTCAGGAGGCCGAGACCAGCCAGCGCGGCTATCTCCTGACCGGCGAGAAATCCTACCTCCAGCCTTATCGGCAGGCGGTCGACGCCATTCCGGGCCAGCTTGCCCGCATCGACGGCATGACCGCGCCGGACGACGAACTCGTGCAGCAGATCAACCACGTCAAGGACGCGCTTTCACAAAACCAGGCCGAATTGGCTGAGACGATTGCACTCTACGATCGCGGCGATGCGGCAAAAGCTCTGGAACTGGTCCGCAGCGGCCAGGGCAGGGCCGCCATGGACCAGATCCGGGCCAGCATGGACAAGATCCGGCGCATCGGCGGCGCAGCCATCGCCGCGCGCGACGCCCACACCGACCGGGTCGAAAACTGGCTGCGAATCGGCTCGATAGCGGCGCTGCTGGCGATCTTCCTGCTTGGCGCCTACACGGTTCGCCTTTCGCGCCGCCGGTTCCGCGCAGTGGCGATCGCCCAGGAAGAGCTGATGCGCAAGAACATCGAGCTCGGCAACGAAATCCAGACGCGTGAAAAGGCCGAATCGCAGATCCGCCAGATGCAGAAGATGGAGGCTGTGGGCCAGCTGACCGGCGGTATCGCGCACGATTTCAACAACATGCTGGCGGTGATCATCAGCGCCATGAACCTCGCCCAGCGCAAGCTGGCGCGGGGCGAGCACGACATCATGAAATTCATCGAAGCGGCGACCGATGCGGCGACCCGGGCCGCAAACTTGACGTCACGGCTGCTTGCCTTCTCGCGCCAGCAGCCGCTCGCGCCTCAGGTTGTAGACGCCAATCGTCTGGTCGCCGGCATGTCGGACCTGCTTCGGCGGGCGCTCGGCGAAACCATCCGCATCGAAACCGTGCTGGCTGGCGGCCTGTGGAAGACCCATGCCGATCCGAGCCAGCTCGAAAATGCCATTCTCAACCTGGCGGTCAATGCGCGAGACGCCATGGGCGAGGACGGCAAGATGACCATCGAGACCGCAAACAGCCACCTCGACGAGAGCTACGCCGCCACCCATGCCGAGGTCAACGCCGGCCAGTATGTGATGATCGCGGTCAGCGACACCGGCGCCGGCATGCCGGCGGACGTCATGGAGCGGGCTTTCGAGCCATTTTTCACCACCAAGCCGGTCGACAAGGGCACCGGCCTCGGGCTGAGCCAAGTGTTCGGCTTCGTCAAACAGTCCGGCGGGCACGTCAAGATCTACTCGGAACCCGGCCAAGGCACCACGATCAGGATCTACCTGCCGCGCTTCTTCGGCCCGGAAGAGGCCGCCATATCTTCGGAACGAGCCGGAAATCCTGCCGTGCCGGTCACCGAAACCATCCTTGTCGTGGAGGACGATCCACGCGTGCGGGCTTCCACCACGGATGCCATGCGCGAACTCGGCTACACCGTCATTCATGCCGCAAGCGGCCAGGAAGCGCTGGAAAAGCTGAGCGACAACCCTGGTGTGGCGCTCATGTTCACCGATATCGTCATGCCGGTGATGAATGGCCGCAAGCTCGCCGAGGAGGCGCTGGCGCGCATGCCGAAGCTGAAGGTGATCTTCACCACCGGCTTCACCAGGAACGCCGTCGTCCACAATGGCGTGCTCGACCATGACGTGCATTTCCTGGCCAAGCCCTTCACCATCGAGCAGCTGGCGGCGAAATTGCGCGACGTGCTGGACGCAAGATGACCGAGGCCCTGGAAATCGTCACCTTTCGCCTCAAACCTGGAGCGGAAGCGGGCTTTGCCGCCGCCAACAACCTGGTCGCCGACTGGCTGGCGCGGCAACCTGGTTTCGTAAACCGCTGCCTGGCGCGGCGGGACGATGGCGGATGGGTCGATGTGGTGCGCTGGCGAAGTCGCGAGCAGGCTCTCGCCGCCGCAGGCCGGATCATGGCCGAGATCGGCGATTGCGAAGCGATGCGGGCCATCGATCCCGCAAGTGTTGCGATGGAACATGCGGCGATTGTGATCTCGAGGCCATAGGTCGACTAGCCAGCAGTCGCAAAAACCGGCCTTGACTTTCTTGCCCCGGCACCCGACTTCCTAGCGTCCGAGGAGACCCGCCCCATGCCAGAGGCCCGACGATCGACAATCGATGCCGGAGAAGTGGAACGCTTTTCCGCGCTTGCCGCGGAATGGTGGAACCCGAACGGCAAATTCCGTCCGCTGCACAAATTCAACCCGGTCCGGCTTGCCTATATCCGGGACCAGGTGGCGGCGCGCTTCGGCCGCGATCCGCGGGCGGCGCGGCCGTTCGAAGGCCTGCGTTTCCTCGATATCGGCTGCGGCGGTGGGTTATTGTGCGAGCCAATGGCAAGGCTTGGCGCCGAAGTGGTCGGCGCCGACGCCTCGGCAACCAACATCGAGGTGGCGAAGCTGCACGCGGCCGAAGGCGGCGTGACGGTGGATTATCGCGCTACGACCGCTGAGGATTTGGCCGATTCCGGCGAGAAATTCGACGTCGTCCTCAACATGGAAGTCGTCGAGCATGTTGCCGATGTCGACCTGTTCATCGGCAAGTGCGGCGAGATGGTCAAGCCCGGCGGCATCATGTTCGTGGCCACCATCAACCGCACGCTGAAGGCACTGGGCCTGGCCATCATCGGCGCCGAATATGTGCTGCGCTGGCTGCCGCGCGGCACCCACCAGTTCGGCAAGCTGGTGCGGCCCGAAGAGCTTGAAAAGGCGCTCGGCAGCGCCGCCATGACCATCATCGACCGTACCGGCGTGACCTACAATCCTCTCGCCGACCGCTGGGCACGCTCCAAGGACATGGACGTCAACTATATGGTGCTGGCGGAAAAACGATCGGTCTGAACGAAGGGGCGGCCGTGGACACTATGAGGGCCCGAGAGCTGGCGCTCGATCTTCCCGAAACGGTCGAGCAATCGCATTTCGGCAAGGCTGACTTCCGCGTCCGCAACCGTATCTTCGTCTCTCTGCCCGAAGCCGACCGTGCTGTCGTCAAGCTCGACCGCGACCAGCAAGAGATGATGGCCGCGGCTGAGCCATCGGTTTTCAGGCCCGTGACAGGCGGCTGGGGCCAAAAGGGATGGACGTCGATCATGCTCGAAGCCTGCGACGAACAGACATTCCGCAGCGCAGTTCGGGCGGCCTGGCGAAACGTCGCCCCCCCGCGCTACGGAAGCGCCTCGACGCGAGCCAAATTTAAGCTTGAGCAGTTCGAGCAAAGTGTGAAGCGGTTTTCCCGGGAAAAGCGCATAGCGCTTTGCCTAGGGAATTGCGTAAACCAAAGACCCTATGCCTTCTGGCTCTGCGCCTTGGTGGTGATGATCACGCCGATGGTGATGATCACCGCGCCGGCCCAGGTCAGCAACTGGTAGTGCTCGCCGAGTAAGATGGTTCCGGCAAACAGGCCGACGGCCGCCGCCACATAGCCGATCTGGCTGAGATAGACCGGACCGCCCACGGCCTGCAGCCGGAAGAAGAAGGCAAACATCGCCGAGGCCGAAGCGACTTGCGCCACGACAACCAGCGGCACGGCCCTGAGCGGGGCGAAAGCGCCGACGCCGAACAGCGTGAGAATGCCGATCAGCAGCAGCGTCGCCGAGGCCAGGTGGCTGCCGACGGCCAGTTCGATCGGACCGGTGCCTTCGGGCCAGTCGACGGTGCGATAGATATTGCCGGCGGCAAGGCTGACCGGGATCAAAAGTCCGACCAGCACCCAGTAGACATCGGCCGGCTGGCCGGCCTCGCCGCGCGTCACCGCCACCATGACGGCGCCGATGAAGCCGACGGCGATACCGATACTGCCGAGCGTATTTGGCCGTCGAACGCCGAGCAGGATCGAAAACACCAGTGTGATGACCGGCGACAGCGTGAACATGATGCCGGTATAGCCGGCGCCGAGATGCGGGATAGCCGAAAACATCAGCAGATTGGGCACGGCGTAGGACACGGCGGCGGTGATGAAGAAATAGCGCAGTCTGTGCGAGGTGAGCCGCATGCGCTCGCCGTTCGCGAGCAACGCGCACAGCAGCACGCCCCCGGCGCCGAACGAGATGACGAAGGCCCAGACCATGGCCGGAACCCGGCAGCCGTCGCCAGCTTGCCGAACGGCAGGGTCAGGCCGAGCAGGCCGCCGGTGACGACCAGCAGGCCAAGCGCCGATTCCCAGAGAAATTTCATCGGATGGTCCCGTCACTCACTTGCGGCACTGGGTCGAAACTGTATCTTGAGGTAGCATATCTTAACGTCAAGATACTTAGCGGTGAGACAAATGGATCGCGCGGCAAAGGCGGTGGAGCAATGGAAGCGGGAACGGCCGGACCTGGAGGTGTCGCCAATGCTGGTGCTTGGGCGGCTGAACGAAGCCTCGTCGCTAATCGCCCGCGAGCGCCTCGCCCCGCTGTTTGCCCGTTTCGGACTGCAGGCCGGCGAATTCGATGTGCTGGCGACGCTGCGCCGCTCCGGCCAGCCCTACGCGCTGACACCGACCGCTCTATACGAGGCGACGATGGTGACCTCTGGGGCCATGACCAACCGGCTCGACCGGCTTGAGAAGGCCGGACTGATCCTGCGCGGCCCGCACCCCAACGACCGGCGTGGCATTGTCGTGCAACTGACCGAAAAAGGTCTGGCCTTGATCGACGAAGCCCTGACCGCCCACGTCGCCAACGAGCATGAAATCCTCGCCGGGCTCACCGGCACGGAGCGGGGGGCACTGGCTCAGTTGCTTGGCAAATTGATCGATAGCGCCAGCTGATCGCTCAATTGCGCTCCTCGGGAAAACTCGGGATCGGCATGAAATCGATGCCATCCTCGGCCAAGCTCTTGGCTTCGTCCAACGTCGCCTCGCCATAGATGCCGCGCGCATCGCTCTCGCCGAAATGGATCTTGCGCGCTTCCTCGGCAAACTTGTCGCCGACATAGTCGGCATTCTCGCGCACCTTCTCGGCCATCGCCTTCAGTTGCGCCAAAGCCTGCTTCTGGGTTTCGCCCATGGCCAGCGCAATTGTTTCCTGCTTCCGCGCGGTGGAGACGGCTGGCGCCATCAGCGCCTTTTGCACCTTGTGCGAGCCGCAGCTCGGGCAATCGACGAAGCCGCGCTTCTTCTGCGTGTCGAAATCGTCATTGCTGCGAAACCAGCCCTCGAATTCGTGCTCGTGCTCGCAGATCAGGGCAAAGCGGATCACGAAGCCGCGCCCCTGAGCCGCGGCGCTTCCACTGCGCCGGCATTGACGGCAAAATCACGCGCGTTCTTGAGATTGGGGATTTTCTTACGCGCGGCCGACGACTGCGCCGTGTCGATCTCGGCGATGATCACCTCCGGATCGTCATGGTCGGCCTCGGCGAGAATTCGACCCCATGGGTCGACGATCAGCGAATGGCCATAGGTTTCGCGGCCATCCTCATGCAGGCCACCTTGTGCTGCAGCAACCACATAGGCGCCGTTCTCGATGGCACGGGCTCGCAGCAGCACATGCCAGTGCGCTTCGCCGGTCTGGCGAGTGAAGGCGGCAGGCACCGACAAGAGGTCGGCGCCGGCCATCGCCTCGGCGCGGAACAGCTGTGGAAAGCGTAGATCGTAGCAGACGGCAAAGCCCAGCCTGGCGCCGTCGATCTCGGTGACGACCGCTTCGGTGCCCGGCTCATAGGCGGCGGATTCGCGCCAGCTTTCGCCATTGTCGAGATCGACGTCGAACATGTGGATCTTGTCGTAGGTGGCGAGCGTCGCGCCGTCCGGCCCAAACAGCAGCGCCCGGTTGGCGAGCTTGCCGTCGGCGCGCAGGATGGCGGTAGAGCCAATATGCAAGAAGACGCCGAGTTCGCTGGCGAGCTTGCGCGCGGTCGCCACGACGATGTCCTTGTCTTCCGAGGTGAAGGAAGCAGCCCCGGCTTCCTTGTCGCGGATCAGCGCACCGGTCATTTCCGGGGTCTGGATGTAGGTTGCACCGAGGCCTGCCGCCTCGCGCACCAGCCGTTCGAGATCGATCGCGTTGCGCTCAGGGCTCTCGCCCGAACGCATCTGGATCGCCGCCGCCTTGAAAACACCCATCGTCACGTCCTCTTTGAGCAATTCCAGGAAAAGTGTGTAACGGTTTTCCGTCCGGAATTGCGTAAAAACAAAGACATAGAGCGGCGCTACGAACCGCTCTTTGTCGTCGAGCCGTTGGCAAGCAGCCTATCCAGCTGCCCCCGTGCCTCCAATTCGTGGAGGTCGTCGGAGCCGCCGACATGCGTGTCGCCGATGAAAATCTGCGGAAAGGTCGAGCGGCCATGCGCCCGCGAAATCATTTCCTGGCGCAATTCCGGCGAAAACGAAGCGTCATGCTCGGTGTAGGCGACGCCCTTGCGGTCGAGCAACCGCTTGGCCGCCGCGCAATAGCCGCACATCATACGGGTGTAAATCGTCACATCGAGCATCGGTCCGTGCCTTTCCTTGACCTTATATAGTCGCGGACTCGTCGGCCCGAAAGTCCCCCGGCAGGACACGCGCAAAGGTCAGCACATCGACCGCTCCGGCGCCGCCCTTCTTCAGCGCCTTGGCGACCGAGCGCACGGTAGCGCCGGTGGTGTAGACATCGTCGACCAGAAGCACGCGGCGCCCAGTGATCTCGATTTCGGCTTCCGCAGGCACACGGAAGGCGGCGCGCACATTGTCCTCTCGCTCCTGCCGCTCCAGCCCGACCTGCTGGCGCGTGAGCTTGACGCGCCGGACCGCCGAGGGCGAGAAAGGCAGCCCGCTAAGCTGCGCAACCGCCCTTGCCAACTCCGCCGACTGGTTGAACTGCCGTCGAAAGAAGCGCCGCCAGTGCAGCGGCACCGGCACGACGACATCGGCGTCTGCAACTAGCTCGGCCCCGGCGCGGAGCATCCAGCGCGCCATCCATGGCGCCAGATCGGTGCGGTCCTGGTATTTCAGCCCTTGCACCATCTGGCGGGCGACACCGGAATAGGCCACAGCCGCCCGCGCCCGCTCGAACGGCGGCGGATCGGCGATCGCCTCGGCCGACAGGAACCCCTCGCCCATATCGTGGGTGAATGGCGTGCCCATCACCGCGCACCATGGCCGCTCCAGCAGCCTCAGCTTCGGCCAGCAGGCACCGCACAAAACGCCGGGTTGCGAGACGTGCCTGCGACAGCCGGCACAGACCGGCGGGAACAGCATCCGCGCCGGCCAGTCCAACATGGCCAGTTTCAACATGATTTGAGCGAGGCTCTTGATCTCCATCACCGGATCGGCCACGTGGTTTTGTCGTCCGCGCCAGGATATCACTAGACAGACAAACAGGGATGTCTACCGTTGCAGCCGATCATCGATACTGAACTTTGGCTGGTGCGCAAGCGCAGGGCGCTGGCCCACCCCGTAGCCGGCGCGGATTTTCTGATGCGGCGGGCGGGGGAAGACCTTGCCGACCGGCTCGGCGCGGTCGAGCGGAAATTCGGCAAGGCCGCGGTGCTGTTTTGCCAGACGCCGGACGCAACGGACGTGGTCGCTGCAAGCGGCAAGGCAGCGGAGATCGTGCGCGTCGAGGCAGATCCAGCGTTTCTGGACGGCCGGCCAGGGCTGATAGCACCGCTGGAAACAGTGCCGTTCCAGCCGGAAAGCCTCGACCTCGTCGTTTCACTTCTGTCGTTGCAGGCGATGAACGACATTCCCGGCATGCTGGTGCAGATCCGCCGCGCTCTGCGGCCCGACGGGCTTTTCCTCGGCGCCTTTGCCGGCGCCGGCACGCTTTCCGAATTGCGCGAAAGCCTGCTCGCCGCCGAGACCGAACTCTATGGCGGCGCCAGCCCGCGTGTCATCCCCTTCACCGATGTTCGCGACGCCGGCGCACTGCTGCAGCGCGCCGGACTGGCGCTGCCGGTGGCCGACGTCGAAACGGTGACCGTCCGCTACGATACCCTCTTCGACCTCATTGCCGATCTCAGGGCGATGGGCGAAACCAGCGCGCTGACTGATCGCAGCCGGCGACCGGGAGCGCGAAAGCTTTTTACCCGTGCCGCCGAAATCTATGCCGAACGCTTTTCGGACGCTGATGGCCGCATCAGGGCAAGCTTTTCCATCGTCTGGATGTCGGGCTGGGCGCCCGATGCCTCGCAGCAAAAGCCCTTGAAACCGGGTTCGGCGAAGGTCTCGCTGAAGACGATACTGGAAAACCCCGGCGGGCGGTGACGGCGCTCCGGATCAGTGCTCGGCGAAGGCGTTTGCGAGCCTGCTGTTGTTGTCGCTGAACAGAAACTGGATCGCATTGCTGGCCTTGCCGACACCCCCGACGATGGCAAGCGACAGCACCGCAACGATCAGGCCATATTCAATGGCCGTGGCGCCTGTTTCGTCCTGCAAAAATCGGCGCAGCAATGGCTTCATGATCGTCGATCCCTCTCATCCCCGACCATATCGCCGACCTGTTAAGAAAGGTTAACGGCACAAGCTTAACAGGCTGTGAAATGGGCCTGCGTTGAGGAAGTTCTCAAGCTGGTGTCGACCTTGTTGGTCAGCAGTCGCCGCTGCGTTGGCCGTCGGCGCGGATGATGCAGACTGAGCTCGGTGAGGGCTGCAGCACGCTTCTGCGCAGCGTATAGGTGGCCCGCGAGCCGATCGAACCCGTGCTCATCGGGTCGAGACCGCCTGCAAGAGCATCGCGGCTGGATGATCGCGTCTGGTTGTCCAGCACGGGGACCGCGATCAGCGCCAGCGCCACTGCGGCAGAGCCGAACAACAGCGTGACGCGCAATAAGCCGACGCCGGCGGCGCGAAAGCTGCGATCTGGCCGGATCGAGTCCCATTCCCTGTCGAGGCTCATGCAATCGCTCCCCGCGAACCCGCTTTGCCGCAATTTTTCACGACGAGATAAATCTTCCATTAACGCTGGCTAGATCAGACCGCGAAATGGCTTTGTATCACAACAGGTCGATGAGGAACTGGATTAGCGGCGCGTCGGCCGGCGGCATGGGATAGTCGCGCATCTGCTTTGGCCGCACCCATTTCAACGCCTGCCCTTCCCTGGGCTGCGCGATGCCGCGGAAGCGGCGGCAGACGAACAGGGGCATCAGGAGATGGAAATCATCATAGGAATGGCTGGCGAAGGTGAGCGGCGCCAGGCAAGGAATGTCAGTCTCGATGCCGATTTCTTCCTGCAGTTCGCGGATCAGGCATTGTTCCGGCGTCTCGCCTGGCTCTACCTTGCCGCCGGGAAATTCCCACAGGCCGGCAAGCTGTTTGCCCTCGGGCCGCTGCGCCAGAAGCACCCGCCCATCGGTATCGACCAGCGCGCACGCGGCGACCAGCAGCAGGCGTTTGCCGGTGATCTCGCTCATGCGCCCGGCGGCCGGCGATAGTGGTAGCGATAGACTTCGTCGAAGCCCAGCGAGCGATAGAGCGCCAGCGCCGGCGCATTGCCGGCCTCGACCTGCAGCCAGGCTTCGCGAGCGCCACGCAGCCTCGCCCACTTCAGCGCCGACAGGATCAGGTTGCGGCCATGGCCCTGATTGCGCGCCGACTTGGCGGTGGCGATCTCGAACAGACCGGCAAGATCGCCGTCATGGACGCAGATCAGCACCGCCAGAGGGTCGGCCCCTTCCTCCAGCGCAAACAGCCCGACTTCGGGTTGGATAGCGCCGATGATTTCCGAAAGACCGGGCCGCAGCGATGCATCCGAGCCGCTGACCTTGAGCGACGCGCCGAGAAAGCGGCTGATATCCTTCAGCGGAATCTGGTCCATGGCCGGCGCCAGTTGCGCGTCCGCCAGCGGCAGCCGCATCACCAGGGATTCGTCGAATGTGCTCCAGCCCTCATTGTCGAGATGCTTGGCTAGGTCCGGCCCCGACAGCGGCGAGATGCGGAAGGTCAGCGGCCTGCCATAGGCGTCGAAGCGCCGGCTGGCGCGGCCGATGCGCTCGGCAATGTGCTGGGTGTCGCCGGGATCGAGCGGGTTGACCGAGTTCAGCCGCTTGGCCGGATGGCCGGCTGTCAGCCGCACCACCCAGGTGCCGTCATAATGCACGGCCGCCGCCGGCCAGGCGCGAAACCCCGCAGCCTCGTAGCGGCGCACGATGGCGAGCATGCTTGCCGGATGCCTGGAAGCCAACTCCATCAGCTCCGGTAATCGCCATTGATGGCGACATATTCCTTGGTGAGGTCGCAGGTCCACACCGTCGCCTTGCCGCGGCCGATACCGATATCGGCGCGGATGCGAATGTCGTCGCGCTTCATATAGGCCGAGGTCGCTTCCTCGGAGTAGCCCGGGTCGCGTTCGCCCTCATGCGCCAGACGGTTGTCGCCGAACCAGATCGACAGCCGGTCGCGATCGGCCGGCTCGCCGGCCTTGCCGACGGCCATGACGACGCGGCCCCAATTGGCGTCCTCGCCGGCAACCGCCGTCTTGACCAGCGGCGAATTGGCGATGGACAGGGCGATGCGCTTGGCCGAGCGCGCCGATTTGGCGCCGGTAACGGTGACTTCGACCTGCTTGCGGGCGCCCTCGCCGTCGCGCACCACTTGCAGCGCCAGCGATTTGAGCACCTTGCCCAGCGCCCGGCGGAACGCGCCGAGACGCGCATCCTTGGGATCGCTGATGGCGGGCGCGCCGCGCTTGGCAGCGGCTCCGGTGGCGAACAACAGCAGCGTGTCGCTGGTCGAGGTGTCGCTGTCGACGGTGACGGCGTTGAAGGTCTTGGCCGTGCCGCGCGACAACAAGTCCTGCAGCACGGGGGCGGCGATCGGCGCATCGGTGGCGATGAAGGACAGCATAGTCGCCATATCGGGCGCGATCATGCCGGCGCCCTTGGAGATGCCATTGATGATGACGTCGGTGTCGCCGAGCTTGACCGTCGCTGTCGCCACTTTCGGATAGGTGTCGGTGGTCATGATGGCCTTTGCCGCCTCGGCCCACAGATCCGGCTTGCCGTCCTTGACCAGTCCGGCGAGCAAATGGCTGAATTTGGTGGTGTCGAGCGGCTCGCCGATTACCCCGGTAGAAGCGAGGAACACTTCGCCTGGCGTGCAACCTGCGGCCTTGGCCGCGGCCTCGCCGGTCAGTTGGGTGGAGGCGCGGCCCTTCTTGCCGGTGAAGGCGTTGGCGTTGCCGGAATTGACGACCAGCACCCGCGCCTTGCCGGCGCCAAGGTTCTCGCGGCAGAAGTCGACCGGCGCCGAGGGGCATTTCGACTTCGTGAACACGCCGGCAACCGCTGTGCCGGCATCGAAGACCATGGCCAAGAGGTCGGTACGGTTCTTGTACTTGATCCCGGCCTCTGCGGTGGCGATGCGCACGCCCTCAATGGCAGGCATTTTGGGATATTTCTTCGGCGCGAGCGGCGAAATCGTTGCGGACATTGGAGACCTCGGGCGAGGGAAAAACGCTGTGCGAAGGCCGGTTTGCCCGATAGCACGGCCCGGCGCAAGGGCGTTTTCTTGGCCGCCGCTGTCGGCAAGCCACCAGGGATTAAGCTTGCATTTCAAATCCGTTGGCGTCACCGGGGCCTCTGGCGTTATGATATCGGCCATGGGCAGGCTGGTGATCTTGGCGGTGGCGTTTATGGGGCTTTTGCTCCTGAGCGCCGATGCGCAGCCGGAACGGCGCGTGGCGCTGGTCATCGGCAATGGCACCTATGCCGAAGCCGGCACGCTCACCAATCCGGTCAACGATGCGCTCGATATTGCCGGCAAGCTGCGCTCGATCGGCTTCGACGTCATCGAGGGCAACGATCTCGGCAAGCGCGAACTCGAGCGCAAGATCGGCGAATTTTCCGATGCGCTGGAAGGTGCGGGCGTCGGGCTTTTCTATTACGCCGGCCACGGCCTGCAGGTGGAAGGGCGCAACTACATCGTGCCGGTCGACGCCCGGCTCGACATGCCGGTCAAGCTGCAGCTCGAAGCCGTGCCGATTGACGAAGTCCTCGACATCATGGAGCAGCAGACCAAGGTCAGCCTGGTTTTCCTTGACGCCTGCCGCAACAATCCCTTTGCCCGCAGCCTGAGCCGCACCGCCACCACCCGCTCGGCAACGGCACTTGCCGGTCTGGCGCAGTTCGATTCGAAGCGCGGCTCCTTCATCGCCTTCTCGACGGCGCCAGGCGCTGTCGCCATGGACGGCACCGGACGCAATTCGCCGTTCGCCGCCGCCCTGCTGCGGCACATGGCCGAGCCCGGCCAGAGCATCAACGACATGATGATCGCGGTGCGCCGCGACGTGGTCTCCGAAACCCGCGAGGGACAGCGCCCATGGGAACAGGGTTCGCTGCTCGAACGGTTTGAGTTTGTGCCCGGCGGCGAAACGGTTGCACAGCCGAAGCCCGCCGTCCCCCCGGCGCCCGAAACAAAGGTTGCGGCACTCGAACGGTCTGTAGGCGACGACAAGACCGCAATCGAGAAATTCCTGCGCGACGACTATCTTGCGCCCGATGCCGCGGCCATCGGCGAGACCGTCAAGCGGCTCTATGCGCCTTCCGCCACCATCTTCGGCACGCGCTATGACAGCGACGCCGTCGTCAAGCTCAAGACCGACTGGTTCGCGCAATTTGCATCCTGGTCGTTCAGTCTCGAGCCCGGCAGCCTCGAGGTGACGCCGCAGGGCGAGAACCGCGCCGAAGCCGTGTTCGCGATGAGCTACGACTATGTGTCGAAAGACAAATCGGCGGCGCGCATGACCGGCAAGGCACGCGTCACGCTTGGGCTGGTGAAGAGCGACGGCCAGTGGCGGATCGCCTCGGAAACCTCGCAAGCGATGAACTGAAAATCCACGCGAAGGGCGAATGTGAGACCTGCTTCTACAAGCGCTGGAAACGGGCCGTTTCGTTTGCCTGCCAGCTCACCTATATTGCCGGCGAGATTGTTGGCGAGGACAGACATGGGCGAGGATCCGGCGCGCAGATCGATCGGGGCGCGGCGCAACCCAGACAGCGCCGAGGCCATTCTCGAGGCCGCGGAGGCGGTGCTGGTCGAGGCCGGCTATGCCGGCTTCTCCAT
Organism: Mesorhizobium sp. M0029; assembly: GCF_040323735.1. Lineage (NCBI taxonomy): Bacteria > Pseudomonadati > Pseudomonadota > Alphaproteobacteria > Hyphomicrobiales > Phyllobacteriaceae > Mesorhizobium > Mesorhizobium sp. M0029. The sequence goes on along the minus strand of NZ_JAMYVF010000003.1, from coordinate 100,206 downwards.
AGAGGCCGTGGCGCGGCGGGCGCGCGCCGGCAAACCCACGATCTATCGCTGGTGGCCGAGCAAGGCGGCCCTGCTGTTAGAGGTCTACAAGCGGCAAAAGCGTGTCGACGTCCCCGATACCGGCAGTCTCGAAGACGACCTCGTCGGTTTCCTGAGGAACCTCTTCGCGCATTGGCGCGACACATCCTCGGGCAGCGTATTCCGCTCGCTGATCGCCGAGGCCCAGTCGGACGAAGCGGCGGCCGCGGCCCTGACTGGCTATGCCGATGGGCGCGTGTCCCACACCGCTCGGATCATCGAGCGCGCCAAGGCGCGCGGCGAGGTTGCGGCCGATGTCGACGCAGCGCTGGTCGCCGACCTCATCGCTTCCTATGCCTGGAAACACCTTTTGACCAACCGGCTGGACGAAGATGAGGCGACAATCCGTGCCACTGTCCGCTATGTGATGTCAGGCATCTCCCGCAATTGAAAAGGGCGCCGAACGGCGCCCTTTGCATGTTTTTTCGGTGCCGGCCTTACTTGCCGGCTTCCATCGTGTCGACGGCCTTCTTCAGATTGGCGTCGGGGATTTCAACCTTTGCGCCGCCGCGCAGCTGCTTGACCAGTGCGAAATACTTGTCGCGGATCACCGCCTGCTTGGCCTGGTCCTTGACGTCGTCGAAGGCCGGCGGCTGTTTGGTGCGCTTGTCCTCGAGCTTGATGACATGCCAGCCGAATTGCGTTTGCACCGGCTCCTTGGTGTATTTGCCGATTTCGAGCGCAACTGCCGCCTTGTCGAATTCCGGCACCATCTGCCCCGGGCCGAACCAGCCGAGATCGCCGCCATTGGTCTTGCCCGAGGGATCGCTGGTATGCTCGTTGGCGAGCTTCTGGAAGTCTGCACCGCCATCGAGCTGCTTGATGATCGCCTCGGCCTCTTCCTTCGTCTTCACGAGGATGTGACGGGCATGAATCTCATTGACCGGCGGCGTGCTGGCGATTTCCTGGTCGTAGCGGGCGCGCACCTCGGCATCGGTAACCTTGTCAACGACGCCCTTCTCGACCATCTCGCCATGCAGCGCGCGCTGCTGCAGGAACGCCATGCGGCGCTGGAATTCGGGATCCTTGTCGAGCCCAGTAGCGACCGCCTGGGCGGCCATGACGCGGATTTCGATGGCCGCCGAAAGGGCGGCGGCGCGGCGCTGCTCGGGTGGCAACTGCGAGAACTGCTGCGACAGCTCGCCCTCGGCAAGCCCAAGGTCCGCCTCGGTCAGCTTCTGGCCATTGACGGTAGCGATAACGGCGTCCGGATCGACGGGGGCTGCCGCCGGCGCTGCTGCGGCATCGGCCGGGGCGGGAGCGGCTTCCTGGGCCATCAGCGGAGACAGCGACAGGGCCAACAGGCCGAAAGCCAAGCCAAGGCTGGCGAGCGACGCACGGCGAAACAGTAAGGACATCAAGATTAACTCCAAGGGGGGATTGGTAGGGCTTGCAGATCAGCCGGATTGTGGCGGAATTTGGCGCTGCCCATAGGGCTAACGCGGCGTTGACATCAGTTGAGCCCCCTCTTATCTGTCCAACGACTTTGCGTCCAGAACCGTTTTCCGGGCGCTTTTTGTGTTTGTCCGCGTTTCACGCGGAATTGATGGGGCCGGCCGGCGCTCATCTCAAAATTGAGAATTCTATCGAAAGGACCATCGGATGGTCAGTCTCGGCGGTCTCGCCCGTAAGGTTTTCGGTTCCTCCAACGATCGTCGCGTAAAATCGACCCGGCCGCGTGTCGAGGCGATCAACGCCATGGAAAACGAGATGCGGGCGCTGTCCGACGCCGAGCTTCAGGCCCGCACGGAAAAATTCCGCCAGGATATCGCCAACGGCGCCACGCTCGATGACCTGCTGGTGCCGGCCTTCGCCACCGTCCGCGAGGCATCCCGCCGCGTGCTCGGCATGCGCCCGTTCGACGTGCAGCTGATCGGCGGCATGGTGCTGCACAATGGCGGCATCGCCGAAATGCGTACCGGCGAGGGCAAGACCCTGGTCGCCACCCTGCCCGTTTATCTCAACGCGCTTGCCGGCAAGGGCGTCCATGTCGTCACCGTCAACGACTACCTTGCCACCCGCGACTCCGAATGGATGGGCCGCGTCTACAAATTCCTCGGCCTCTCGGTCGGCGTCATCGTCCATGGCCTGTCCGACGAGGAACGCCGCGTCGCCTACGCGTCCGATGTTACCTATGCCACCAACAACGAGCTCGGCTTCGACTATTTGCGCGACAACATGAAGTATGAGCGCGCGCAGATGGTGCAGCGCGGCCACAATTACGCGATCGTCGACGAAGTCGATTCCATCCTGGTCGACGAGGCGCGCACGCCGCTGATCATTTCCGGTCCGCTCGAGGACCGTTCGGAAATGTACAACACCATCGATGCCTTCATGCTGCAGCTCGGCCCAGCCGACTACGAGATCGACGAGAAGCAGAAGACCTCGATCTTCACCGAGGAAGGCACCGAGAAGCTGGAAAACCTGCTGCGCGCGGCCGGCCTGCTCAAGGGCGAGTCGCTCTATGACGTCGAGAACGTCGCCATCGTCCACCACGTCAACAACGCGCTGAAGGCGCACCGGCTGTTCCAGAAGGACAAGGACTACATCGTCCGCAACGACGAGATCGTCATCATCGACGAATTCACCGGCCGCATGATGCCGGGCCGCCGCTATTCGGAAGGCCTGCACCAGGCGCTCGAAGCCAAGGAGCATGTGGCGATCCAGCCGGAAAACCAGACGCTGGCATCCGTCACCTTCCAGAACTATTTCCGTCTCTACAAGAAACTGTCCGGCATGACCGGCACGGCGCTGACCGAGGCCGAGGAGTTCGGCAACATTTACGGCCTCGAAGTCACCGAGATCCCGACCAATCTGCCGGTCATCCGCAAGGACGAGGACGACGAGGTCTACCGGACGGTCGAGGAGAAGTACAAGGCGATCGTCAAGGAGATCAAGGAAGCGCGCGCCAAGGGCCAGCCGACGCTGGTCGGCACCACCTCCATTGAAAAATCCGAGCAGCTGGCCGAGCGCCTGCGCAAGGAAGGGTTCAAGGATTTCGAGGTGTTGAACGCCCGCCACCACGAGCGCGAGGCCGCCATCGTCGCCCAGGCCGGCAAACCCGGCGCCATCACCATCGCCACCAACATGGCGGGACGCGGCACCGACATCAAGCTCGGCGGCAACGCCGAGATGCGCATCGAGGACGAACTGGGCGACATGCCTGCTGGTCCCGAGCGAGAGGCGCGCGAAAAGGAAATCATTGCCGATGTCGAGCGCCTGAAGGAAAAGGCGCTAGCCGCCGGCGGCCTCTACGTGCTCGCCACCGAGCGCCATGAATCGCGCCGCATCGACAACCAGCTCCGCGGCCGCTCCGGCCGCCAGGGCGACCCCGGCCGTTCGAAATTCTTCCTGTCGCTGCAGGACGATCTGATGCGCATCTTCGGCTCCGAGCGCATGGACGGCATGCTGCAGAAGCTTGGCCTCAAGGAAGACGAGGCCATCATCCATCCGTGGATCAACAAGGCGCTGGAAAAGGCGCAGAAGAAGGTCGAAGCGCGCAACTTCGACATCCGCAAGAACCTGTTGAAATACGACGACGTCTCGAACGACCAGCGCAAGGTGGTGTTCGAGCAGCGCATCGAATTGATGGACGGCGAAGGCCTGTCCGAGACGATCGCCGAGATGCGCGAAGGCGTCATCGAGGAGATCGTCACCAAGAACATCCCCGAAAACGCCTATGCCGAGCAGTGGAACGTCGCCGGCCTCAAGGCCGAGGTCGCCGAATTCCTCAATCTCGACCTGCCGGTCGAGGACTGGGTCAAGGAAGAAGGCATTGCCGAGGACGACATCCGCGAGCGCCTGACCAAGGCCGCCGACGACGCCGCCAAGGAGCGCGCCGAGCGCTTCGGCCCAGACGTGATGAGCTATGTCGAACGCTCGGTGGTGTTGCAGACGCTCGATCATCTGTGGCGCGAGCACATCGTCAACCTCGACCATCTGCGTTCGGTCGTCGGCTTCCGCGGCTACGCCCAGCGCGACCCGCTGCAGGAATACAAGAGCGAGGCGTTCGAGCTGTTTCAGGCGCTGCTCGGCAATCTGCGCCAGGCCGTCACCGCGCAATTGATGCGCGTCGAACTGGTCCGCCAGGCCGCCGAAGCGCCGCCGCCCGAAGCGCCTGAAATGTTCGGCAGCCACATTGACGGCACCACGGGCGAGGACGATTTCGAGGGTGGCGAGACCGCACTTCTGGTCCGCCAGGAGAGCAACGCCATCGTCGCTCCCGAAGACCGCGATCCGAACAACCAGGCGACCTGGGGCAAGATCGGCCGCAACGAAGCCTGCCCCTGCGGCTCCGGCAAGAAATACAAGCACTGCCACGGCGCGTTTGCCTGATTTCGAAGGCTAGGTCGGCGGGACAGCACCCCCCTCTGGCCTGCCGGCCATCTCCCCCTCAAGGGGGGAGATCAGCAGCTTCGGCGCCGTAACTTCTTTCAATTTCGACAATTGGCGAAAGCCACAGTGACAGCCAATCTCCCCCCTTCAGGGGGAGATGTCCGGCAGGACAGAGGGGGGTGCGAAGGATCGCGACCTCTCGGTCCAACCCTCGTCAAAACCTCACAACAACCCCGAATCGCGCGCGGTCGCTGTCGCCTCGCCGCGCGACACCGCATCCAGCTTGCCCAGCACCGCCGAGACATGGTGATCGACCGTCTTTGGCGAAATCGTCAATTGCTCGGCGATCCGCTTGTTGGAGAGGCCGCGTTCGATCAGCTGCAGCACCTGCATCTGGCGCAAGGTGAGGCCGGCGAGGTTGGCGCGCGTCGAGCGGCGCGGGCCGCGGGCGATGCCGCCAACGCCGTTCTTGCGCATGATATCGCGCAGGCGCTGGGCTGCCGGCCTTGCCCCCAGGCCGTCGAAAATATCCAATGCCAGCCGCTGCCCCTCGTCGTCGCCGAGGATGAGCGCCAGTCCGCGCTCGTATGGCGCATTCAATTCGGACCAGAGTGCCGAAGCCGAACGCCAGTCGCCGGTCAGGAGCAGCCGGTATGGTGTCGCCATCTCGGCGGTGTCGCCGGCCGGCATATCGGGAGAGAGCAATGTTCGCCACAGAGCCAGCTCACCGACATGGGCACGCGAGCGCACCGGCGTTTCGGCGCGGGTGATCAGCGCCAGCGCCTCTTGCCTGTCGGCCAGGCCCAGCCATGCCTGCTCCGCTATCAAGGCCGCATAGGAGCTCAGCATCTGCAGGTCGCCGCCGCTTCCGACCAGACGCGCCATTTCGGCGAACAGCGGCTCGGCCGAAGGATCGCCGCGCCTCAGGCGCAGTTTCGCCAATGCCAGCAGCGCCGGAAACCGGCCCACGGTGGTTGTCCGCTCATTGTCGATGACATCGCTTGCCGTCGCGGCGGCCTCATCCCATTGGCCCTGACGCAGTTGCACATCGGCCAGCATGCCCCTGAGATAGTCGCGCCAGGTGCCGAGGTCGTTCTCGGTGCAATAGTGGATGCCGCTCTCGAGCACCGGACGTGCCGCGTCGTAGCTCATCTGGGTGATCTCGAAACAGGCGCGGTTGGTGAAGGCGCGCGCGGCATGTTCCTGGAAATTGCCTTGGAGCGCAATTTCAAGGCTTTGGTCGAGGCGCAGGCGTCCGGCATCCGGATTGAGCCACTGCTCGACGCAGCCGACATTGTTGAGGGCATGCGAGGCGATGTCGGGACGGTTCATCCGCGCAGCCAGCGCCGCTGCCTTCTCGCCATAGAACAGCGTGTCCTCCACCCTCTCCGACAGCATCGCCAGATGCGAAAGGTTCGAATAGGCCATGGCGAGTTCGGGACCGGCGGGAGCCGCTTCCAGCATCGCCACAGCCTCGGCGCCGAAGGCGGCCGCCGCCTCGCGGTCATCGCCCATTTCGCTCAGCCGGGAGAGCCATCTCAGGCTGTCGCCCTCCTTCAGCCTGTTGCCGTCTGCCTGATGCAACCGGCGCGCCTGTCCCTGCGCTGCAAGCGCATCATCGATCTTGCCGATGAGATGGCACTCGAAGGCATGACTTTCGTAGAGCGCGGCGCGCTCGATCACCGGCAGGCTGTCGGCCTGCTGCAGGGCGATCTCGTAATAGCCGGCGGCATCGCGATGGGCGCCGACGCGCGACGCCTCGCGCGCGGCGATTGGCGCAAGTTCGCGCACCGCCGCCAGATTATGCGCCTCGACCGCATGATGCACCAGGCGGCCTGTGGAGACGTCGCCATTTTCGAGCAGTGCCGCCAGCGCACGCTGGTTGAATTGCCGCCTGTGCGACGTCGTCAGCATCATCTCGATGGCGCGCCGCGCGATGTCGTGCCGGAAGGCGTAGCCGTCGCCCAGATCGTCGAGCAGGCCGTTGGCGACACACTCGGCCAGCTGGCCGGCGCTGGCGACGCCGCACAGGCCCTGCAGAGCCCAGACGTCGGCGCGGCGCGGAAACACCGACACCGCGTCGAGCATTGCGCGGGCGCCTGGCGACAGCCGTTCAGCCCGCGCCAACACGGCGTCGCGCACGCTTGCCGGCAGCGCCGTTTCGTTTTCCGCCGACAGCAATTCGGTGACGAAGAAGGCATTGCCGGCGGTCGCCCGGTAGATGGCGTCGCCGTCGCGTCCGGCCGCATCGGCGAGCGACAGCACGGCCGCCTCGCTGAGCAGCGGCACGTCCATGCGCGCCACGCTGCCGGTCGGGATTTCGCCAAGGGCGCGGCGCACGCGCATCTGTCCTTCGCTGCGGTCGGTGCGCGCCGTGAGCAACAGCAGGATGTGGGTGTTGGCGATACGCCGGCCGAGGAAGCGCACGAAATCGAGTGTCGCATCGTCGGCCCAGTGCAGGTCTTCGATCACCAGCAGGCTCGGTCCCTTGGCCGCAAAGGCGTCGAGCGCGTCGGAAAACAGCGGCAGTCTCTGCCCATGCCGGGCATCGATGGCGCGCGGCAGCGCCCATTGCGCCTCACGGGCCAGATCGTAGAGCGGCCCCAGCGGATCTGGGATCGACAGGTCCTCGCAAGCGCTGCGCAACATTGCCGCGCTTTGCCCGACACGGGCCGCGAATGCCTCAACAAGCGCCGTCTTGCCGGCGCCGGCCTCCCCGGCCAGCACGGCGATGCGGCCATGGCCGCGTATTGCATCGCCAAGCAGTGTCTCCAGCTGCTGCAGCTGCATCTGCCGTTCCAGAAGCATCATTGTCATCGTCTCACAGGATCGGAGTTTTCCCACTATGGCGGGCCGCTCACGATTAGCCCGTGAAGAAAGCGCCGCAATGTGACTTTGCACACATTGCCTTGCCTCTTTCCACAAAGAACGACGCCAATATAGGGAATCGTCCCGCCAAATATGGGGAATCGTTCCGATGCGCGGGCCGGGCCGGCGTGGTCAACGTCCAGCAGCGCTCCGATCGAGCGTGAATCAATGGAAAAGGAAACCTTCCATGCCTCGCTACCTGATTGAACGCACATTTCCGGACGGCCTCAACATACCGATGACCGACATCGGCGCCACTGCGGTCGGCGGCGTCGTCATGCGCAATGCCGAAAAGGGCGTCACCTGGATCCAGTCCTTCGTCACGCCCGACAAGAAGCACAGCTTCTGCATCTACGACGCGCCGACGCCCGAAGCTATCCGCAGCACCGCTCAGAAAAACTCGCTGCCGGTCGACAAGATCACGGAGGTGCGGGTTCTTGACCCTTACTTTTACCTCTGATCCTGCGTTCGGTCGCCACGATGATGAGCATCAAACTGTCCTTCGCGGCCATGGCGAACTGCCTGATGGCCTGCCGCTCGGTGGAATCGGGCCTGTGCTGGGAAAGACCGGCCGGCCAACCTCCGTGCTCGACCGTCTATGGCGGTTCGCGTCGAAGCTGCCGGCGTATCTGTCTGAAAGGCGGCGCTTGCCCCCGGAAGGCGACTATCTGAGGCGCGACATCGGGCTATCGGAGCGGGACGTCCCGCAGGAATATTGGCAATATTACTTTTGGGATCGTTGATTTTGCACGGTTTTTAAGGGCTGCGGCCAAAAGCCCGGCAACGGAAGCCGCATCGCATGAACCGGGACGGACAAACCAAATCCTAAACCAACGCCGCAGCGTTTCGGGCAGCCTGATCGGCCGCCGTCGCCTCGAGCGTCAACAAACGGACGGAAGACCATGACCATAACTCTTTGGACGACACGCTTCGCGGCTTTCGCCGCCATCTCGATCGCGGCGGGTGCGGCCGCCCAGGCGCACGACGCCAATCCGCTGGCCGAAAAGGTGCGCGCAGCCAACAGCCGCTTCGAAAATGTGGCAGCCGCCACCGCCGAAGGCTATGCCCCCATCCCTTGCGCCAGCGGCATCACCGGCGGCGCCATGGGCATCCACTATGTCAACGGCGCCTATCTCAAGGACGATGCCGTCGATGTCGCCAAGCCCGAAGCGGTGATGTACGAGCCGACGGCCGACGGCAGCCTGAAGCTAATAGCGGTCGAATACATCACCTCGAAAGGCCCGGCCTCGCTCGAAGGCCAGCTGTTCAACTTCAACAGCGCCCCCAATCGCTACGGCCTCGGCCCGTTCTACGAACTGCACGTCTGGGCATGGAAACAGAACCCGACGGGCGCCTTCGCCGACATGAACCCGAACGTGTCCTGCGACGCGATGAAGGGGATGTAACCTTCCGACACTTCTGGCACCGGACACCCGGTGCCTGGCCATCCCCCTTGGCGGGGGAGGGGCGAGCGAAACGCCGACCGGCTCCCCAGTCTTCCCCGGCGTTCGCTCGCCTTCTATTATGCCCCGGTATACGATGACGCACCTTGCACACGCGGCCGTCCTTGGCCCCTCGGCGCACCCGCACCTGCCCACCCTTTCTTAAGGTGTTTCGGATACATCGAAAGCTTGAAAAGAGGCGGAAAACGGAGAGACATCGGGGTGCGGTTTTCCGCGGCGACGACGGCCGGGCGGTTCTTGCCGCAGCGCTTGGCGCTGCGCATGGGGCCGCTGCTTGGCCGGATCGATGCGGTGCTGTTCACCGCCGACGAACGCGGCGAAGCCGGCCGCATGTCGCTGATCGCCTTTGCCATCCGCATCGTCAGCGCCGTCATCGCCTTCATCAGCCAGGTGCTGATGGCGCGCTGGATGGGCTCGTTCGAATACGGCATCTTCGTCCTCGTCTGGGTGACGATGGTCATCGTCGGCAACCTCGCCTGCCTCGGCTTCCACACCTCGGTCATCCGCTTCATCCCCGAATATCGCGAACGCAACATGCTGGCCGAGCTGCGCGGCATCGTGGTCGCCAGCCGCTTGTTCGTGCTGATTGCCTCGACCGCGATCGCCGGACTTGGCGCACTGGGCGTCTGGCTGTGCGCGAACTGGATCGAGAGCTACTATGTGATGCCCTTCATCCTCGGCCTGTTCTGCCTGCCGATGATCGCCATGGGCGATCTGCTGCAAGGCCAGTCACGCGCCAATTCCTGGGCGTTGTTTGCGTTGTCGCCGACATATCTGGTGCGGCCGGTGCTGATCCTGGCGCTGATGGCGCTGATGCTGGCAATGGGCTATGCGCCCGACGCCAGGACAGCCATCTTCGCTTCGATCGCCGCCACCTACGCCACCACGCTCGGCCAGCTCATCGGCGTGACCACACGCATGGGCAGGAATATCCCGGCCGGGCCGATGAAGGTGCATTTCGCCGAGTGGTTCATCGTCTCGCTGCCGATCTTCCTGGTCGAGAGCTTCTTCTTCCTGCTCACCAACGCCGACGTGCTGATGGTCGGCGCCTATCTCCAGCCCAATGACGTCGCCGTCTATTTCGCCACCGTCAAGACGCTGGCGCTGGTGCATTTCGTCTATTTCTCCGTCAAGGCCGGCGTCGCCCAGCGTTATGCGCAGTTCACCCATGGCGAACCGGAAAAGCTCGCCGCCTTCGCCCGCGAGACCGTGTCGTGGACGTTCTGGCCGTCGCTGCTGATGGCGCTGCTGGTGCTGGCGCTCGGCGAACCGATGCTGGTGCTGTTCGGCCCCGAATTCACCGCCGGCTATCCGCTGCTGTTCCTGCTGGTGTTCGGCGTCGTGGCGCGCGCCGCCGTCGGCCCTTGCGAAAGCCTTCTGACGATGAGCGGCAACCAGAACATCTGCGCCGCCGTCTATGCCATGACGCTGGCCTTCAACATCGGCCTCAACGTGGTGCTGATCCCGCTCTTTGGCCTGTGGGGGGCGGCGATCGCCACCAGCCTCGCCATGGTCTTCGAGGCCAGCGCCCTGTCCTTCACCGTCTGGCGCAAGCTCGGCATCGTCATGCTGATCTTCGTGCCCGCTGCCGGGGGAGCCGCCTGATGGCCGCCATCCCGCTGATCGAGGAAACCAGCGGCGGTCCGGCCGGCGCCATGGTGTCGGGCCTTGCCGGCCTGGCGCGCGACGCCGATCCGGCGCATCTCGAGATCCTCGCCAACAACCGGCCGCTGCGCAAGCTGGCGATCTATCCGGCTTCGGCCGGCTTCGAACTGGTCGAGGAACTCGACTATCTGTGCACCCGCACGATCGAGCCCAACGTCTTCTTCAACCCGCGCTTTCTGGCGCCGGCCATGCCCCGGCTGGAAGATCGCGAGGTCAAGCTGGCGGTGATCCGCGACGGCGACGAATACCGCAACCGGCTGCGCCTGCTGGTGCCGTTCTCGGTCGAAAGGCCGGCCGTGCCGCTCGGCGTTCCGGTGATGCGCACCTGGTCGAGCCCGTTCGGCCCGATCGGCACGCCGCTGGTCGACCATGACGACCCGATCGGCGTCGTCGAGGATTTCTTCGGCATGCTGTCGCGGCCGCATCTCAAGTTGCCGAAGGTCTTCGTGCTGCCCGACATGCGCCTCGACGGCCCGTTGGCCAGCGTGCTGGCCACCGTTGCCGAGACGCGCGGCCTGACAATGGTCACCACCGGCAAGGCGGACCGGCCGGTGCTCGAAAGCACCCTCGACGGCGAGGCCTATTTGAAAGCATCGCTGCGCGCGCACCACTACCGCGAATTCCGCCGCCTGAAACGGCGCCTGGAGGATCTCGGCAGGCTGGAGCATGTCGTGGCGCGGGGACCGGACGAAATCCGCCACGCCATCGAAAGTTTCCTGACGCTGGAGGCGGCCGGCTGGAAGGGCCGCGAGCGCACCGCCATGGCCATCGACCGCTACCGCGCCGCCTTTGCCCGCGAAGCCGTGCACCGGCTGGCCGAGCACGACATGTGCCGCATCCATTCGCTGACGCTGGACGGCCGCACGATCGCCTGCCTGGTCGTCTTCGTCGAGGCCGGCGTCGCCTACACCTGGAAGACCGCCTATGACGAGACCATGGCGACCTATTCGCCGGGCACGCTGCTGATGATCGAGGTGACCAGGCAGCATCTCGACGACCCCAACATCATGATGACCGATTCCTGCGCCGTGCCCGACCACCCGGTGATGAGCCGGCTGTGGAGCGAGCGCAAGCCGATGGGCTCGCTGGTGATCGGGCTGACGCCGGATGCCGATCGGCTGACCCGCCAGGCCGCCTCGCAGTTGCATCTCTACCGCGAGACCCGCAACATGGCCCGCCTGCTGCGCAACCGCGTGAAGAGTTTGCTGGGACGGCGATAGCCACTGGATCAACGGCAAGACACCAGCTATGGGTCGCGCGGCAATTTCGGCCGGCCTTCACGACAAGCCATCCTGATGATCAGAACCTTTTTGCGTCACGCCGGTCCCCGTGCGGCCTTTTCGCTGCTTGCACTGCTGCCTGTCCGCGCCCGGGCCGATAGCTGCCCCGAGGATTGCAGCGAGCCCGCGCCGTCCATCAACATCTACAGCCACACCGCCGCCGGCCATCTCAGCCCGGCCACGCTGGGTGCACTGCCGCGCGTCTATGTGCCGAACCGCTCCTCCAACAGCGTCACGGTGATCGACACCATGACACTCAAGGAAGTCGACAGGTTCCCGGTCGGCAGCAAACCGCAGCACGTCGTGCCGTCCTGGGACCTGAAGACGCTCTGGGTCGCCAACAATGGCACCGGCAAGAACGGCAGCCTGACGCCGATCGACCCGATGACCGGCAAGCCCGGCCCGCAGATCGCCGTGGACGATCCCTACAATTTGTATTTCATGCCGGGCGCGGCCATCGTCGTCGACGAAGCCCTGGAGCGGGTCGATTTCCGCGATCCTCACACCATGGCGCTGAAGTCGGCCCTGCCGACGCCCACTTGTCCCGGCATCAACCACGCCGATTTCTCCGTCGACGGCGCCTACGCGATCTTCACCTGCGAATACGGCAATGGCGGGTTGGCCAAGATCGACCTGAAGAACCAGAAGGTGCTTGGCCATCTCGACTTCTCGAAAATGGGCATGCCGCAGGATATCCGCCTCTCGCCCGACGGCAAGGTTTTTTACGTCGCCGACATGATGAATGACGGCGTGTTCCTCGTCGATGGCGACAGTTTCAAGGAGATCGGCTTCATCCCGACCGGCATCGGCGCCCATGGCTTCGTCGTCAGCCGCGACGGCAAGCGGCTCTATGTCTCGAACCGGGGCTCGCACAAGATGGAGCAGGGCAAGGCAAAGGGACCGGGCAGCGTGAGCGTGATCGACTTCGCCAACCGCGCGGTCGTAGCACTTTGGCCGATCCCCGGCGGCGGCAGCCCCGACATGGGCAATGTCAGCGCCGACGGCAAACAACTATGGCTGTCCGGCCGCTTCGACAGTGCCGCCTACATGATCGATACGACATCGGGCGCCGTGACCAAGTTTCGGGTTGGCTCAGAGCCGCACGGCCTGACGGTGTGGCCGCAGCCGGGACGGTATTCGCAAGGGCATACGGGGAATATGCGCTAAGTCCGTGTTCGAGGCGCGGCTCGAACGCAAAAGGTCGCAAGGGCAACCGCCCATCGGCCGGGACCCGGAACGAGCAGGGGCTTTCCTTGGACACCGCGAAGCTGTAGCTCCACACACTGGTTTCGGATACCGCCAGAAGATGAACCTCCGCCGCATCGTCCTCACCGTCGCGCTTCTCAATCTTGCCTATTTCGGGATCGAGTTCGCTGTGGCGCTCGCCATTGGATCAGTGTCCCTGTTCGCCGACAGCATCGACTTTCTTGAAGATGCTTCCGTGAACCTCCTCATCCTGCTCGCACTTGGCTGGTCTGTGCGTTCCCGTGCGCGGGTGGGGATGGCATTGGCGCTCATCCTTCTCATGCCGGGTCTGGCAACGCTCTGGACGGCTTGGGAAAAGTTCAACGTGCCGGTGCCGCCGCAGCCCATCGCCTTGACCTTGGCGGGACTTGGCGCTCTCGCCGTCAACCTGTCCTGTGCCTACATGCTGGCCGCGCACGGCATCGTGGCGGCAGCCTCTCAAAGGCGGCCTTCCTGTCGGCCCGCAACGACGCCTTGGCCAACATCGCCATTATTGCCGCAGGGTTGGTCACGGCCTTGCTCTGGCATTCCGCGTGGCCCGATTTGGCGGTGGGATTGGGGATCGCGGTCATGAACGCCGACGCGGCCCGCGAAGTGTGGGAAGCTGCCCGTGAAGAACACCGTGCGGCGGCCTGAGAGCACGTAGAGCTGGGCTACCGGCCGCCGCTGATTGGCGCTATCGCTGTCATTCGCAGCAGCCGCGGTTGGCTCTGTGTTCAAGGCACTGTTCGAACCCGGAGGGTTCGCAAGGGCGACCGCCCGTCGGCGGGTCAGGCCGCCCCATCGGAGCCCATGAGCGAAGCGAACTGGCGTGAGATCAAAAATGGTGCCCCTAGCCGGAATCGAACCAGCACTCCTTGCGGAACTCGATTTTGAGTCGAGCGCGTCTACCAATTCCGCCATAGGGGCTCAGGCCCAAAGGCCTGGATGGGCGCGGACTATACGGTTGGAGGCCTGTTCGTCAACTGGCCAAATGCGCCGCCGTGCCCTGCTTGCGGCAAAAGCCCGCCTTTCTGTTTCATGACGCTCCTGCCATTGTGCGGCGCGGAAAATCTTTCTAGACAGATGCGCATCAAAGCGCGTTGCGTCTGGGCAACCTGCATCCAGGAGAGCCGATGCTTCGCGGACTTTACGACTGGACCTTGTCGCTGGCGGCCCGCAAATCCGCCGAATGGTGGCTGGCCTTCATCGCCTTCGTCGAAAGCTCGGTGTTTTTCATACCTGCCGACGTCTTGTACCTGCCCATGGCGTTGGCGCGGCCCGAACGCGCCTATCGGTACGCGCTGACCGCCACCGTTGCGTCCGTGCTGGGCGGCATTGCCGGCTGGCTGATCGGCTACTATGCCTACGACACGATAGCACGGCCGATGCTGGAGCACTTTGGCGGCCTTGACGCGTTCGAGAGGTGGCAGTCGGCCGGCACCGGGCTGATGCTGGTGCTGCTCGTCACATCGGGTGCCGCCCACCTGCCGCCGATCAAGGTGGTCACCATTCTGGCAGGCGCCCTCCACGTCAATCTTGTCGTCTTCATCGTCTCCGCGATCCTGGCGCGTGGCGCTCGTTTCCTGCTTCTTGCCTGGCTGCTGCGCCGCTATGGCGAGGAGATCAAGGAATTCATCGAGAAGCGTTTGGGATTGATCGTCGGCGCCGGCGCCGCCGCCCTGATTTTGCTCTATATCGTCGTCAAATACGCCTTCTAACCGCCCAAGGCGGGCGGTGGGTCAGGACTATGCCGGCGGACGGCGAATTCAACGGACGAAACATGACAGCCACGATGACAGCCGATACCGGACGCCAGCGGACGCGCACCGCTTTGTTTCTCGCCGTCGCCATGGCCGCCACGGTCGGCTCCGCGCTCGCCTTCCAGCACATAGGCGGCTACATCCCCTGCCATCTGTGCCTGGAGCAGCGCACGCCCTATTATATCGGCGCCCCGCTGATGCTGCTGGCGGTGATTGCCTCGATGCTTAGCGCGCCCGCATGGCTGACGCGCGGCCTGCTTGCCGTCGGCGGCCTGCTGATGCTCTATGGCCTCTATCTCGGCGTCTATCATTCGGGCGTCGAATGGGCCTGGTGGCAGGGCCCGGCCGATTGCACGGCCGGCGCCGGCCCGGTCGACACCGGCGGCAAGGGCGTGCTCGACGCGCTCGACAAATTCGTGCCGCCATCCTGCGACAAGGCAGCCCTTCGTATCCTCGGCCTGTCGCTGGCCGGCTGGAACGCCATCGCCAGCTTCATCCTCGCCGCCATCGCCTTCCGCGGCGCGCTGGCGCGCGACTAATCAAGTGCGAGGTCGCGCCATGCGGCCAGTCTCTAAATGTTGGCACCGCCCCTCATTGCCCTGCCGGGCATTTCTCCCCGTGTAGTGACGGGGAGAAAGACGCAGTCATCGATGGTTTCGCCAATCCCGAACGCTGAAAAAAGGGCGCCAGATTTGCAGCCAATTGCCTTCTCCCCGTCACAATACGGGGAGAAGGTGGCGGCAGCCGGATGAGGGGCAGCACCTGACATCGGCGATTGCCCTGGCAAGGCCGATCGGGCCAATCCCTACGGCTCCAACTCCACATCCCAGTAGAGATAATCCATCCAGCTTTCATGCAGATGGTTGGGCGGGAACAGCCGGCCATTGTTGTGCAGGTCGTGCACGGTCGGCTGGTAGGGCTTCTGCAGCGGCCACATCTTGGCGTGCGCCGGCATCATGCCACCCTTCCTCAGATTGCAGGGTGAACAGGCGGCCACGACATTCTCCCACGTCGTCGCCCCGCCGCGATGGCGCGGGATGACGTGGTCGAAGGTCAGATCCTCGGGCGTGCCGCAATACTGGCACTGGAAGCGGTCGCGCAGGAACACGTTGAAGCGGGTGAATGCCGGGTGCCTCGACGGCTTCACATAGGCCTTCAGGCTGACGACGCTGGGCAGCTTCATCGAAAAGGTCGGCGAAGACACCGCATGCTCGTATTCGGCGACGATGTTGACCCGGTCGAGGAACACCGCCTTGATGGCGTCCTGCCAGGACCAGAGCGACAAGGGGTAATAGCTGAGCGGACGGTAATCCGCATTCAGCACCAGCGCAGGAAGCCCATCCGGAGATACGGCAACCGTCACTTGTTGACCTCCTCGTTCTAGAACCGATCGGCGCGGATACTGTAAGCCCGACATGACAGGGATGTGAAGCGGATTGTCATCAGCCAAAAGCGGCAAAAATGCAGGATTTTCATGCTTTTTTACGGTTTCAGGCCGGAGGTGCTGCGTCCCGGCCCCTGGTTTCGCGATAATAGGACCAGAAAAGCCGCGATGCGACACCTCGCCACGGGCTCCATGATTCGGCCAGGGCGATCAGCGTTTTCTCCGGCGGACGCGGCTCGATGCCGAGCGCGTGGCCAACCGCGCTCTGCAGCGCGACGTCGCGCGCGGGGAAAATATCGGGGTGGCCGGCGGCAAACAGGAGATAGACTTCCGCCGTCCACGGGCCGATGCCCGGCACCGCGATCATAGCCGCGATCGCCTCTTCGGCGTCGAGCGAACAGAGGTGATGCAGGTCGAGCCCCTCAACCACGGCCTGCGCAACCGCGATCAGACCGCGCTGCTTCGGCCGCGACAGCCCAGCCTCACGAAACATGTCCTCGCCGGCGGCAAGGATCGCCTGCGGCGTTAGCGGATCGACCAGTTTCACCAGCCGGCCGAAAATGGCATCGGCGCTCGCACGGGATACTTGTTGCGAAACGATAATGGAGGCCAGGCTTCGAAAGCCGGGCTCCGACAGCCGCAGCGGCACCTCGCCGGCCATGCCGCGCACCTTTTCCAGGCGCGGATCGATTGCGCAAAGCGCATCCAGCCCGCGCGCAATATCGTCCAGTGTCGCGATGCGTTGCATGTTTTCTTGTTCCTGAACCGACCTCACGGTAGCAATTGGCAAAACCGCTGCACAACCCGATTGCCGCTTGTGAGATGACGCTCCTGACATTCCGCTTCGCGCCGAGCCCGAATGGCGAACTGCATCTCGGCCATGCCTATTCGGCACTGCTCAACCAGCAACTGGCGCGTGCGGCCGGCGGCCGCCTGCTGCTGCGCATCGAGGACATCGACACGATCCGCTGCACGCCTGAATTCGAGGCCGGCATCTTTCGCGACCTCGAATGGTTAGGTCTCGAATGGGAACAGCCGGTGCGGCGCCAGGCCGAGCATTTCTCCGACTATCAGGCCGTGCTCGACCGGCTGGTCCGCGAAGAACTCGTCTACCCTGCCTTTATGAGCCGTGGCGAGATCAGGGCCTTCATCGCCGACAGCGAAAAGCGCGGCCGCGGCTGGCCGCGCGACCCGGACGGCGTGCCGCTTTATCCCGCCGCCGACAAGGCGCTGCCGGTCAGCGAACGCAACCGCCGCATCGCCGAAAATGCGCCCTTCGCCTGGCGCCTCGACATTGATGCAGCGCTGGCGCGCGTCGGCACGGATTTGTCCTGGCGCGAATTCACCAACGAGACGCTTTCGGCGACGCAGCGTGTCGAGGCGCGTCCGCAGGACTGGGGCGACGTCATTCTGGCGCGCCGCGACATCCCGACCAGCTATCACCTGGCCGTCGTCGTCGACGACGCTCTGCAAGGCGTCAGCCATGTCGTGCGTGGCCGCGACCTCTATTCCGCGACCGGCATCCAGCGCCTGCTGCAGGAATTGCTCGGCCTCGGCCAGCCGCAGTATTTCCACCACCGTCTCATACTCGGTCCGGATGGGCGCAAACTGTCGAAGAGTTTTGCTGATACCGGCCTTGCCGCGCTGAGGCAGGCAGGCATGTCGCCGGACGAAGTCAGGCGGCTGGCCGGGCTATGACTAAAGCCGGGCCAGCCCCGCCTTGAGCAGCGCCAACGCGCCGATAAACGCGAAGGCGCCGCCCAGTCCCCAGGCAACCGCGAGCTTCAGATCTCTCAGGACGATGCCATGTTCGTTCGCGGCCATGACCGCGGCGAAAAAGCCGAGCGTGAACAGCAGCGTGTTGCCGGTCGACCCAAAACCGTCCTCCTGCATGATGGCGTCGAGCGCTGAGCCGAAGAAGAAGCCGAACACGGCCACACTGGCCACCGTCATCAACAGCCAGCTTGTATCGAGATGCAACAGCATGCGCGCTCCCTGTCGAAGCCAAAACGCCATGTCGCCGGATCGATCGACAGAAGTCGATTGCCCTGACGCCGCCCTTTGAATTCGGCCACCTCCTACATCAGGATGAGCTTATGTACCAATTGTTTCACTTTGCTTGCCGGATTGAACCGCATTAGAGCAATTGCCGTATTTGTCTCTTCACCGAATCGGACCTCTCCACCGGAAACGGCTTCCCCGAAATGCACAGTCTCAAGCGGTTCATCCCCGCCTCGTTTGTCGTCCTGTGGGCGACAGGTTTCATCGGCGCGCGCTACGCCATGCCCTGGGCGGAGCCCTTCACCTTTCTGGCAGCCCGCTTTGTCATCGCCGCCTTGCTGCTTGCCGGGCTGATGCTCGTGCTTGGCTCGAAGCGAGCCACAAGGGCAGAAGCGCTTCACGCCACGGTCTCTGGCATCCTCATGCATGGCATCTATCTCGGCGCCGTGTTCTGGGCGATCCACAGGGGCATGCCCGCCGGGCTTTCGGCGCTGATCGTCGGCCTGCAACCGCTGATCACCGCCGTGCTTGCCGGCCGGTTCCTCGGCGAGGACATCCTGCCGCGCCACTGGGCCGGCCTTGCCGTCGGGCTTGTGGGGGTGATCATCGTGCTGTGGCCGAAGCTCGGCGCGCTCGGCGGCGGCGTTACGCCCGAAACCCTGGCGGCGTCGCTGGTCTCGGTGCTGGGCATGAGCGCCGGGACCATCTGGCAGAAGCGCTATGCCTCGGGCGGCGACCTGGTGGCGGCGACGATGTGGCAATATATCGGCGGCGGCTCGCTGATGATCCTGGCTTCGCTGGCACTGGAGACCCACACGGTGATCATCAACGGCGAACTGATCTTCGCCATGGCCTGGCTGGTCCTGGTGCTGTCGATCGGCGCCATCTTCCTGCTGATGGTGATGATTCGCGACGGCGAGATGTCGAAGGTCGCGTCGCTGTTCTACCTGGTGCCGGCCGTCACCGCAGTCATCGCCTGGGTGCTGTTCGGCGAACAGCTCAGCCTCGTGCAGATCGTCGGCATGGCAATCGCGACGCTCGGCGTCGGGCTGGCCACGGCTCGGCCAGCCAGAACCTAGCTGCCGACCCGTGCGCGCGCTTCGAGAAAGCGGCTGATCGCCGCATTGAGTTCGCCGCCGAGGATGAAGATCGCCGACAGCATATAGAGGAAAACCACGGCGATCATGATCGAGGCGAGGCCGGCATAGGTCGTCACATAGGACGAGAAATGGTCGAGGTAGGTCGCGAACATCGTCGAGCCGACAAGCCACGCAGCCAGAGTGAAGATGATGCCAGGCACCAGCGAGACAAAGCGGCGCTTGCCCGCCGGCAGCCAGTAGTGGACGGCAAACAAGCCACCGATGATGACGGTTGAGGCGATGACGTAACGCCATAGCGTGATCGTGCCCGTATAGGGTTTGATCCACTCGAAATGAGCTTCCGCCAGCCGCGCCAGCAAAGGCGCAAAGACCAGGAGCACGCTGATCGCCAGGAAACCGGCCGTCGCGATCAGCACGAAGAAAATGCTCTGCACCCGGCGGTAGATGATGCCGCGCGTTTCGGCGACGCGGTAGGCGCGGTTGAGCGAGGTGCGCAGCGCCTCGATGCCGTTGGAGGCGAAATAGGCCGCCAGCAGCACGCCGTAGGTCAAAAGATCGGTGCGCCGCACGGTCAGCACATTGAGCACCTCGCGCGCGATCGGCTTGGCGATCTGTTCGGGCCAGGTGTCGAAGACCAGGTGCACGGCAGTATCGGCGAACGCCTGCGCGCCGAGGAAGCTCGCCAGCGTGGTGGCGAAGATCAGGAACGGGAACAGCGCCATCAGCGAAGTGATCGCCAGATGGCTGGCCATGGCCCAGCCGTCATCGGTGTTGAAATGGCCAAGCGCGTCATAGAGCACGCGGCGCAGCACGACGATATTCCGCATCAAGAGCCGCGTTCCCTTCGATTGTCTCGACGCCGCGAATATGGGAAGGGATTGTGGCAAATGGCAACCCTTGCTCAAACCACGACGCCGCCTGCCAAAGAGTTGCGCACCATCATCGTCACCGGCGCCTCGTCCGGGATAGGCGCCTACTGCGCCCGTGCGCTGAAGGCGGATGGCTGGCGCGTGTTTGCAACGGCGCGCAAGCCTGAAGACATCGCCGCACTCGAAGCGGACGGCATCAAGGCGTTTTACCTCGATTACCGTGAGCCGGACTCTATCGAAGCCCTTGTGGGCTCGGTGCTGGAGCGGACAGGCGGACGCCTCGACGCCCTGTTCAACAACGGCGCCCATGCACAGCCCGGCGCCGTGGAAGACCTGCCGGTTGCGGCATTGCGCGAGCAGTTCGAGGCCAATTTCTTCGGCTGGCACGACCTCACCCGACGCATCGTACCGGTAATGCGTCGCCAGGGACATGGCCGCCTCGTTCATTGTTCCTCGATCCTTGGGCTAGCGCCGGTGCCTTTCCGCGGCGCCTACTCAGCCTCCAAGCACGCGCTCGAAGGCCTGATGCTGTGCATGCAGCAGGAACTCAGGGGCAGCGGCATCCATGTCTCGCTGATCGAACCGGGCCCGGTGACCTCGAAAATCGCCAGCAACGGGCTGTTCTGGTTCCTGAAAAACATCGACCACGAGAATTCCGTCCACCACGTCGCCTATGCCACGCAGCTGGCGCGGCTTCGGGCCGGCGGCAGCTCATCACGGCTGAGAAAGGGGCCGGAGGTGGTCTATGCGGCCTTGCGCCATGCACTTCTGTCGCGGCGCCCGCGCCCGCACTATGTGGTAACAGTGCCGGCCAGGATCGGCGTGATGCTCAAGCGCATCCTGCCGGCATCGATGCTCTACCGCGTTCTGGCCAGACGCGCCTGACCGCAACAGAACTGGGAACAGATCATGGCAACCGTCATCAAAGTCCTCCTCGTCCTCGTCATGGTCGCCGTGGTGATCGTGCTTGTCCGCGGCCTCATCAACATGATGCGCGGCGGCTCCGGTGTGAGCTCGAACAAGCTGATGCAGGCGCGCGTGCTGTTGCAGGCGCTGGCGTTGGCACTGATCCTGCTGGTGGTGTACTTCACCCGCAAGTGACGGCCGTTCGGGAGGCGACGTGGTCAAGCTCAACAAGATCTACACCCGCACCGGCGATGACGGCACCACTGGCCTCGGCACCGGTGAACGCAGGCTGAAATCCGACCTGCGCGTCGATGCCTACGGCACCGTCGATGAAGCCAATGCCTGCATCGGCATCGCCCGCCTGCACACAGCGGCAGGTTATCCCGCCATCGACGCCATGCTGTCCCGCATCCAGAACGATTTGTTCGACCTCGGCGCCGATCTCGCCGTGCCCGACGACGGCAAGCCGCTTGGCTACGAGCCGCTGCGCATCATCGCCTCGCAGACCGACCGCGTCGAAAAGGATATCGATCTTCTCAACAAGGATCTGCAGCCGCTCAAATCCTTCGTGCTCAATGGCGGCACGCCGGCGGCGGCAGCACTTCATCTTGCCCGCACCGTGGCGCGACGGGCCGAGCGGATCATGGTGGCACTGGCGCAGGACCCGGCCGAACATGTCAATCGCGAGGGGCTGAAATACATAAACCGCGTCTCCGACTTTCTGTTCGTCGCCGCTCGTGCGGTCAATGACAACGGAAATGCCGACGTGTTATGGGTGCCCGGCAAGAACCGCTGAATTTTCTCGAAGGCGGGAAAGG
This sequence comes from Mesorhizobium sp. M0029, assembly GCF_040323735.1. Classification (NCBI taxonomy): domain Bacteria; kingdom Pseudomonadati; phylum Pseudomonadota; class Alphaproteobacteria; order Hyphomicrobiales; family Phyllobacteriaceae; genus Mesorhizobium; species Mesorhizobium sp. M0029. Next base: position 78,452 of record NZ_JAMYVF010000003.1, on the reverse strand, counting down.
GCTTGGGGCATGTTCATCCCGCTTTACGACTCCAACAGGTTGCGCCACATCCGGCTGCAATATGTGACGATCGGCCTGATCGCGGCCAACGCGTTGGTCTTTCTCATCACCACGATCGGCGGCGAAAATTTCAACAATGCCGCCGTGCTCGGCCTCGGCTTTATTCCTTCCGTTGTCCACGATACGGCAGAACTCTCGCCCCAATTCGTCGTCATTCCGGAGAGCCTGAGTTACCTCACCTATGCCTTCCTGCATGCCGATATCTTTCATCTCGGCGGCAACATGCTGTTCCTGTGGGTGTTCGGGGATAATGTCGAGGACGCACTCGGCCACATCCGCTACCTCATCTTCTACCTGCTTTGCGCCATCGCCGGCGCCGTCTTGCAGGGGCTCGTCGCCTGGAGTTCGGAGGTTCCGCTGATCGGCGCCTCCGGCGCCATTGCCGGCGTCGTCGCCGCCTATCTGGTCCTCTACCCCCGGGTGAAAGTGTGGGTGCTGGTCTTTGCCCGGATTCCGCTGCGTATCCCGGCCTTCATCCCGCTGATCCTGTGGATAGGCTTCCAGGTGGTGATGTTTGCCGCCGGAGGCGAAAACCAGATATCCTGGGCCTGCCATATTGGCGGCATCATTGCCGGTGGCGTGCTGGTGCTCATTATGCGCAGCCGCGGCGTGCCGCTGCTCGCCGGTGGCGACGGCGAGCCGGAACCCGACGATCAGCCAGCCGCTTCTACTGGGCCGGCGCCAGCCGGTCCCGCTCCCGTGCAACCTGAGACGCGTTGGGGCCGGGGTGGTGCTTCCGGTCACAACTGAACCGATTTGGGTGGTTTGGCCGCTGCCGTGGCATATTGACGTGTTGCGTCGCCACAACTACGGAGAGCGCCACCGCTAGGCGGCAGAAGACAAGAATTCGTCCGGCCAGGATTCCGTTTGGCCGGAATTCAGTCAGGAATGTCGGCTTTCGACAACTCTGTGGAGGCGCACGCTGCTATAGCGCGCCCGGATATCTCAGGAGAGGTGACAGACAATGAAGATCCTTGTGCCCGTGAAGCGGGTTGTGGATGCGAACGTCAAGGTTCGCGTCAAGGCCGATGGTTCGGCGGTGGAACTCGCCAACGTCAAGATGGCGATGAACCCGTTCGACGAGATCGCGGTGGAAGAGGCGCTCCGGCTGAAGGAAGCCGGCAAGGCCGAAGAGATCATCGTCGTTTCGGTCGGCCCGCAGCAGGCGCAGGAAACGCTCCGCACCGCGCTCGCCATGGGCGCCGACCGCGCCATCCTGGTCAAGACAGATGAACAGACCGAGCCGCTCGGCGTCGCCAAGGTGCTGAAGGGCGTCGTCGACGCCGAGCAGCCCGGCCTCGTGATCCTCGGCAAGCAGGCGATCGATGATGACTCGAACCAGACCGGCCAGATGCTGGCCGCCCTGCTCGGCTGGGCACAGGGCACCTTCGCCTCCAAGGTCGTGCTCGACGGCGATAAGGCCAAGGTGACGCGCGAAGTCGATGGCGGCCTGCAGACGGTGGAACTGAAGATGCCGGCGATCATCACCGCCGATCTTCGCCTCAACCAGCCGCGCTACGCCTCGCTGCCCAACATCATGAAGGCCAAGAAGAAGCCGCTCGACGAAAAGAGCCCGGCCGATTACGGCGCCGACGTCAAGCCGCGCCTGAAGGTGCTCAAGACCGAGGAGCCCAGCGGCCGCAAGGCGGGCGTGAAGGTCAAGAGCGTCGCCGAACTGGTCGACAAGCTGAAGAACGAAGCCGGCGTGCTCTGAGACTGGAAGGAACAGATAAAATGACCATTCTCCTCATCGCAGAACACGACAACGCAACTCTTTCCGACCAGACCGCCAAAGGGCTCTCGGCGGCGCTGCAGATCGGTTCGGACGTGCATGTGCTGGTGGCCGGCAAAGGCGCCAAAGGCGCTGCCGACGCCGCCGCCAAGCTCAAGGGCGTGAGCAAGGTGCTGCTGGCCGAGGCCGACGAACTGGCCGAGCGCCTCGCCGAACCGCTCGCCGCACTCGTTGTCTCACTGGCCGGCGCCTACGACACCATAATCGGGCCGGCGACCTCGTCTGGCAAGAACGTCTCGCCGCGCGTGGCGGCCCTGCTCGATGTCGCGCAGGTCTCCGAGATCATCGAAGTGGTATCACCAGACACGTTCAAGCGGCCGATCTATGCTGGCAATGCGATCCAGACGGTGCAGTCTACCGACGCCAAGAGGGTCATCACTGTGCGCACCGCCTCCTTCCAGGCTGCCCCCGAGGGCGGCTCGGCAGCTGTCGAGACGGTGAAGGCCGCGGCCAATCCCGGCCTCTCCACTTTCGTCGAGAACAAACTCTCGGAAACCGACCGTCCGGAACTGACCTCGGCCAAGATCATCATTTCGGGCGGCCGCGCGCTCGGCTCCTCGGAAAAGTTCCAGGAAGTCATCCTGCCGGTCGCCGACAAGCTCGGTGCAGCCGTCGGCGCCTCACGCGCTGCCGTCGACGCCGGCTACGCCCCGAATGACTGGCAGGTCGGCCAGACCGGCAAGGTCGTGGCGCCTGACCTCTATATTGCCGTCGGTATTTCCGGCGCCATCCAGCACCTTGCCGGCATGAAGGATTCGAAGGTCATCGTCGCCATCAACAAGGACGAAGAGGCGCCGATCTTCCAGGTTGCCGATTATGGCCTGGTCGGCGACCTGTTCGTCATCCTGCCGGAACTGCAAAAGGCGCTTTGACGCTTTCTGCCAAAGCGTATTAAATTGTGAAAGGGTGGGGTAGACGAAGCTGCCCCGCCCTTTTAGTTTGCACTGCACAAAAAGCAGGCCGCAAAGGCCTTTTCGACGGGATCGCTGCAAATGGCCAAGATCGAGACGATCGGCATCATCGGCGCCGGCCAGATGGGCGGCGGCATCGCGCATGTATCAGCACTTTCGGGTTTCAAGGTGCTGATCTACGACGTCTCGCCCGACCGTATCGAGAAGGGCATTGCCACGGTCAGCGGCAACATGGCCCGCCAGGTCGGCTCCGGCAAGCTTGAGGAAAAGCTGCGTAACGAAGCGATGGCGCGCATTTCCGCAGCCCCCACCATGGCTGATCTCGCCGGTGCCGATCTGGTGATCGAGGCGGCGACCGAGGACGAGACGGTCAAGCGCAAGATTTACGCGCAGCTCTGTCCCCAGCTCAACCCGGAAGCCATTCTGGCGACCAACACCTCGTCGATTTCGATCACCCGGCTTGCGGCGCAGACCGACCGTCCCGAGCGTTTTATCGGCATACATTTCATGAACCCGGTGCCGCTGATGAAGCTGGTCGAACTGGTGCGCGGCATCGCTACCGAGGATCAGACCTTCGAGGCGGCCAAGGCCTATGTGAAACAGCTCGACAAGACGATCACCGTCTCTGAAGATTTTCCGGCCTTCATCGTCAACCGCATTCTGTTGCCGATGATCAACGAGGCGATCTACACGCTCTATGAGGGGGTAGGCTCGGTCGATGCCATCGACACCGCCATGCGGCTCGGCGCCAACCATCCGATGGGACCGCTGCAGCTCGCCGATTTCATCGGCCTCGACACCTGCCTCTCGATCATGCAGGTGCTGCATGACGGCCTGTCGGATTCGAAATATCGCCCCTGCCCGCTGCTGGTGAAATATGTCGAGGCCGGCTGGCTCGGCCGCAAGACCGGGCGCGGCTTCTACGATTATCGCGGCGAGCATCCGGTTCCGACGCGCTAACCACCAGAACGAAAGTTCCGTGCTCCCTCAGGACGCCGCTGCAAGCGGCGGCTCTGCTTGGCCTCTTGACCCGGTATCGTCAGGCGCCACGGAAACACAGCCGCGGCCGGCGCCCTTGGCCGCATAGCAGGCAGCATCGGCCCGGGCGATGATCTCGTCGACTTCACCGCTGTTGCTGTGGATTGGCGCCAGCCCGATGCTGGCATCGATCGCATGCAGCCGGCCGTCCCAGCTGAACTGCAGGCCGCGGATGGCGTCGATGACCGAGCGTGCGGCAATCCTGGCGCCGGCGCTCGACCCGGCTTTCAGGATGACCGCGAATTCGTCGCCGCCGAGGCGGGCCACGATATCCTCCGGCCCAAGCGCACCGCGAATGGCCTCGGCAACCCGCTTCAGCAAGGCGTCGCCGGCGGCGTGCCCGCCAGTGTCGTTGACCAGCTTGAAATGGTCTAGATCGATGAACATGAAATGATGTTCGCCCGCCGGCCTGGCTGTGCCGGCCTTGCGGCTCCGGTCGACCAGTTCCTCCATGGTGCGGATAAAGCTCGAACGGTTGGCAAGGCCAGTCAGCGCATCATGCGCGGCGGCATAGGCGAGCTGGCGCTGCAAGGCGCGCGCATCGGTGAAGTCCTGGAAGACAATGACAAGACCGCAGAACTCCTGGCGGTCGTTCATGATCGGCGACACCACCTGGCGGATGCTGCAGCGTGTGTCGTCGCGACGGATGAGGACGGCGCGACTGTTCTGGTCGACAGGGCTGGCGCTGCCGAGCGCCGGCCGCGTCATGCCGATCCTTTGCCCGGTTTCTTCGTCCACCGCCCAGTAGACATGGCCAAGCGTCTTGCCGAGCGCCTCCGCGCCAACAACGCCGGTGAGCTTTTCGGCGACCGGGTTCATGAAGGTGATGCGGTTGGCGGCATCGGTGCAGATGACGGCGTCGCCGATCGACTGCAGCGTCACCCTCAGCCGCTCCTTCTCGTCGGCCAGCATTGCCGCCGATACGATGAGGCTTTCCTCGGTTTGCTTGCGCTGGGTGATGTCGGTCAGGCTGCCGATGGCCCTGACCAGCCGTCCGTCCTTGTCGCGTTCGAGCGTCTTGCCGCGGTCGAGGATCCAGACCCAGTGGCCATCCTTGTGGCGCATCCGGAACTCGGCTTCGAAGAACGGTGTCCTGCCCTCCAGATGGGCACGATCGGCTTCGGCGACGTTTTCGCGATCGTCGGGGTGGATCATCGCCAGCCAGCGGTCGGGGTCGCCGTCCAGTTCGCCATCGGCATAGCCCAGCATCTTCACCCAGGTGGCGGAGTAGGTGGTGCCGCCCTTCCGCATATCAAGATCCCAGACGCCTTGTCCGGCGCTGGCCAGGGCAAAATTCCAGCGCGTTTCGGCTTCGGCTATGCGCGCCTCGGATTGCTTGCGCGCATCGATATCCTCGATCTGGGAGACCAGGTAGAGCGGGCTCCCGCTCTTCTCGTCGCGAATGACGGAACCGGCAAGATGGGCCCATACCGGCGTGCCGTCCTTCCTGAGGTAGCGCTTTTCGAAGTGGAAGGCGTTGACGGTGCCCGCCCACATGCCGTCCATCGTCTCACGGCCGATCTGCACATCGTCGGGATGGGTGATCTGGAAGAAGGTCAGCGCCTCGATCTCCTGCTTGCTATAGCCGAGCATGGCGGCGAAGGCCGGGTTGGTTTCATGGATGCGGCCGTCGAGGCCGACAATGGCGATGCCGATCGCCGAATCCTCCATGGCGCGGCGGAAACGCTGCTCGCTTTCGGCGATCTGCCGGCGGTCGTCCAGTATCCGGTAAATGAACAGGGCGGCGAGAATCAGCGCAACGGCGGCGACCGGCACCGATATCTGCAGGCAGAGTTTCAGCACTTCGGCGCTGACATCGAGCCGCGACAGCAGGAGCGCGACCACGGCAGCGCAAAGCCCTCCGGCCGCAAGCACCAAAGCCACGTGACTGTCAGCCCGCAGGCTTTTTCGCTCTCGTCGCATCACTGTGCATGCCACCCCATGCGCAACACATTTCTGCAAAAAACACTGGATGATCGATTTTAAGGAAAGGTTGCGCCGGAGCCACCGGCAACACGGTGAACCCGCAAACAATTCCCGGCATGATTAAGGATCGGTGATTATTGGGCGATCTTGGACGGCCCGGTCACCAGCGCACGAAGAACCGTCCCCCGAGCGCGCCCAGACCGGCGAGGACGGCGATGGCGAGCGTGTACCAGGTGGCGACGAAAAGCGGCGAATCGTCGAAGCAGTGCGCGGCGTAGAAGGTTGCCGCCAGGCCGCCGGCGAGCAGTCCCGCGACCGCCCCGGCCAACACCGGCCGCGTCGGCGCGCCATAGCGCAGCATCCACAGGAAGACGGCAAGCGGGCCGATTCCGATCAGCGGGATGAAGCCCATGCAGATCATCATGTTGGAGCCGACCATGCGCGTGCTCCACATCGGCTCCGGCACCATGAACAGTTCGAGAGCCACCGCCACGGCCACCAGCAGCGGCGCCGCCAGCATCCAGGCCGCGGCTCTTGCCGTCGAAGCGCCCGGCGTCGACAACGCCCGGACCAGGCCAAAGGCGGTGACGGCTAGCACGATGGTGAACACGAACTTCGCCAGGAACCGCATCGTGTGCATGGCGGTCATGATGTCGGGACGCGGGCCGATGGTGAGAAAGAAGACCAGAGCCGCGATCACCGCCGCGGCTGCCGCCGCCATCAACCAGGCCGAGCGCAGCGGCATCGCCTTGCTGCTTGTGTCGGCGTCGAGTGCCTTGATGAGATCCTCCGTCCTCATGTCACTGCCGCCCGAAGCGCCCCTGCCCAAATCGCTTGGCGATCGCGGCAAGCCCGCGATGCAGCGACACCCGCACCGCCGTCTCGCTGACGCCGAGCCTGGCCGCCGTCTCGCCGATGGAGCGGCCGTCGACCGAGATCGAAGAAACGACGGAACGCTGCGCAGCCGGCAGTCCGTCCAGCGCCCGGTTGATGTCGCGTTCGCTGACGGTCTCGGTTTCCGGCTCGGCAAAGGTCTCGGCGATCTCGTCGATCTCGATTTCGATGCGCCGTCCGCGCCGCCGGAAAGCATCGATCAGCTTGAAGCGGGCTATCGCATAGATCCATGGCAACACCGGCGCGTCCTGGCGCCAGGTATGCCGTTTCACATGAATGGCCAGCAAGGTTTCCTGCACGACATCCTCGGGATCGACCCCGCCCTGTACGATCTTGCGCCTCGCAAAGCCGCGAACCAGCGCGGCGATCCGGTGCAAAAAGTCGGCGTAGGCCCTTTCATCTCCCGCGATCGCGGCCCGCATCAGCCGGGAAAGCTCGGCCTCATCCTTGCCGCTCACAAGAGTTCACTCCCCGATCTTCGCGCCTCGGCACCGATTTGTTACGTGTCCGGCGAAATGATGTCCAAGCCAAAGTGCCGCAAAATCACGAAAGTTTGCGGGAGCGGCGACCGATTGAAGCAGCCGAGCAATGTTGACTACTGCTGTCAGGTATCGATAGGTGCAGCCTGCGAAACCAGAACCACCGAGATTGAGGATGACGCCATGAGATACACGCTCTCCACCCTAGCGGGGGCCACAGCGCTGGCCGTGAGCATGATCGCCGGGCCGGCGATGGCCGCGGATGCCGGCATCATCGTCTACAACGCCCAGCATGAGAGCCTGGCCAAGGAATGGGTCGAAGGTTTCACCAAGGAAACCGGCATCAAGGTCACGCTGCGCAATGGCGGCGACAGCGATTTCTCCAACCAGATCGTCGCCGAGGGCGCTTCTTCGCCGGCCGACGTGTTCCTGACCGAAAACTCGCCGGCGATGACCCTGGTCGAAGCGGCGGGCCTTTTCGCGCCGGTCGACGCCGACACGCTGGCGCAAGTCCCGGCCGAATTCCAGCCGAGCAGCGGCAGATGGGTGGGTGTCGCGGCGCGCAGCACCGTCTTTGCCTACAACAAAACCAAGCTCACGGCCGAAAAGCTGCCCAAATCGATGCTCGATCTCGCCGATCCGAGCTGGAAAGGCCGCTGGGCAGCCTCGCCTTCCGGCGCCGATTTTCAGGCCATCGTCAGCGCGTTGCTTGAGCTCAAGGGCGAAGCCGCAACCGCCGACTGGCTGAAGGCCATGAAGGAGAATTTCACCGCCTACAAGGGCAACGGCACGGTGATGAAGGCGGTCAATGCCGGCGAGATCGAAGGCGGAATCATCTACCACTATTACTATTTCGGCGATCAGGCAAAGACCGGCGAAAACAGCAAGAACGTCGAACTGCATTATTTCAAGAACCAGGATCCCGGCGCTTTCGTCTCGATCTCCGGCGGCGGCGTGCTCGCCTCGAGCAAACACCCGAAGGAAGCCCAGGCGTTCCTCAAATGGGTGACCGGGAAAGGCGGCCAGGACGTGCTGAAGACCGGCACGTCCTTCGAATACGCTATCGGCAAGGACGCGCAGTCCAATCCCAGGCTGGTGCCGCTGGCCGACCTGCAGGCGCCGAAGGTCGATCCGGCGACACTGAACTCCAAAAAGGTGACGGACCTGATGACGGCAGCCGGCTTGCTTTAGGCTGGGTTCGTCCTAAAAGGGCAACGATTGCGCTCCTGCCGGACTTTCCGCAGGAGCGCTCTGTTTTCGAGATGGCATTGTCCATGACAACACATTGCGTTTCCGGCCGCGCCTGCGGCGCCCCCGCCCCGGCAGCAGTGGCGCGGTCGAGCTGATGCAAACTGCGGTCGATCTCGCACGTTCAGGCCAGACAGTCGGGCGGTCCCGCCGGAAGCCCATGTCCTGGATCGCGCTTGCCGCCATAATTGTCTCGCTGCTGTCGCTGCTGCCGCTGGCGTTCATCATCTGGATCGGTGTGCAGATCGGCTGGGACACTGCTTCGGCCCTGGTCTTCCGGCCGCGCGTCGGCGAACTTCTGGTCAACACCGTGCTTCTGGTGGCGCTCACCGTGCCGATCGCCACCGTGCTGTCGGTGACGCTGGCATGGCTGACCGAGCGCAGCGACCTGCCCGGCGCCGGCCTGTGGGCTTGGCTGTCGGTGGCGCCGCTCGCCATCCCCGCCTTCGTGCATTCCTACGCCTGGATCACCATGGTGCCGACCTTGCACGGCCTGTGGGCCGGCGTGCTGGTCTCGGTTCTCGCCTATTTCCCGTTCCTCTATCTGCCGCTGGCGGCGGCTCTGCGCCGGCTCGATCCTGCTTTGGAGGACGCAGCCGCAGCACTCGGCCTTGGACCATGGCGGGTGTTTTGGCGTGTCGTGCTGCCGCAGCTGAGACTGGCCATTTGCGGCGGCGCGCTGCTGGTCGGCCTGCATCTGCTGGCCGAATACGGCCTCTACGTCTTCATCCGCTTCGACACTTTCACCACGGCGATCGTCGACCAGTTCCAGTCGACCTTCAACGGTCCCGCCGCCAACATGCTGGCCGGCGTCCTGGTGACTTGCTGCTTCGTGCTGCTCGCGCTGGAGGTGCTGGTGCGCGGCGAGGAACGCTATGCCCGCGTAGGCTCGGGTGCCGCGCGCCGCCAGCAGCGCACCAGGCTCGGTCGCGCCACCCTGCCCTGCCTGGCTCTGCCTGCCATCGCCACGCTTCTCGCCATCGGCGTGCCCTTCGTCACCATCGGCCGCTGGCTGGTCGCCGGCGGCGCCGATGTCTGGCGTTTGGACGAGATCGGCCTGGCGCTTGGCCAGACGCTGTTCCTGGCGCTGGCCGGCGCCTTGCTTGCGACCATCGCCGCCATGCCGATGGCCTGGATCTCGATCCGCGCGCCGGGACCGCTGCAGCGGCTGCTCGAAGGCTGCAACTACATTGTCGGTTCGCTGCCTGGCGTGGTCATCGCGCTGGCCTTGGTCACCATTACCGTGCGCATCGCCATGCCGCTCTACCAGACGCTGTTCACAATCCTGGTCGCCTATGCCCTGATGTTCCTGCCGCGCGCCTTGATCAGCCTCAGAGCCTCGATCGCACAGGCGCCGGTCGAGCTCGAACGCGCCGCCGCCAGCCTTGGCCGGCCGCCGCTGAAGGCGCTTTGGTCGACAACGATTCGCCTGTCGGCGCCGGGGGCTGCGGCCGGCATGGCGCTGGTCGCGCTCGGCATCATGAACGAGCTGACCGCCACCCAGATGCTGGCGCCCAACGGCACGCGCACGCTGGCCATGGCGTTCTGGTCCTATAGCGGCGAGATCGACTATGCCTCCGCCGCCCCTTACGCCTTCATCATGGTGGCGATGTCGCTGCCGCTGACCTGGCTGCTCTATGTCCAGTCGAAACGGATGGCCGGGCGATGAGCTTTCTCGAAATCAATGGCCTCACCAAGCACTACGGCCCGGTCGCAGCCCTTGCCGGCATCGAGCTCAGCGCCGCAAGCGGCAGTCGCACCGCGATCGTCGGCCCGTCCGGCTGCGGCAAGACGACGTTGCTGCGGCTGATCGCCGGCTTCGAGGCGCCCGACCAGGGCCGCGTCGTGCTCGACGGCGAGGTGCTGGCCAATGGCGGCCATGCGGTGCCGGCGCACCGCCGCGGCATTGGCCTGGTGGCGCAGGACGGCGCCCTGTTCCCGCATCTCAGCATCGGCGACAATATCGGCTTTGGCATGGCCCGCGGCGAGGACCAGCGCGCCGAGCGCATCGCCGAGCTCGCCTATACCGTCGGGCTCGACAAGGCGATCCTCAAGCGCCGCCCGCACCAGCTCTCCGGCGGCCAGCAGCAGCGTGTGGCGCTGGCCCGCGCCATGGCGATGAAGCCCAGGCTGATGCTTCTCGACGAACCGTTCTCGGCGCTCGACACCGGTCTGCGCGCCTCGATGCGCAAGGCGGTCGCCGAACTACTCGAAGCCGCCGGCATCACCACCATCCTGGTCACCCACGACCAGGCCGAGGCGCTGTCCTTCGCCAGCCAGGTGGCGGTCATGCGCGACGGAAAGTTCTCTCAGATCGGCACACCGCGAGAACTCTATCTGCAGCCGAAAGACCGCATGGTTGCCGAGTTTCTTGGCGACGCCATCATCTTGCCGGCAAAGATTTCAGGCGGCTTCGCCACCTCCTCGCTTGGTCGCATAGCCGTCGACTCGAAGGAGCGGCGCGACATCGCCCGCATCATGCTGCGACCGGAGCAGGTGCAGGTAAAGCGCACGTCGCGCGAAGGCATGTCGGGTCCTGCGGGCACGATATTCGCCGAGGTGACGGACTCGGAATTCGCAGGCTCGATGTGCACCATTGCCGTGCGGCTGTTGAACAACCCCGATCCGCCGGACGCCGCGGCAATAGGCAGCACGCCGCTGATCCTGCGCAAACCGGGTATCGACGCGCCTTCCGTCGGCGAGATCGTGCGCCTGACCGTCTCCGGCAAGGCGCATGTCTTCGCCTGAACTGCCGATGCGTCGGATTGGCGCGAGCGGCTGCGTCAATCGACTCGTTTCCCAGCATTGTCGAACCAATGCAGCTTCTCGGCCCTGGCCACGACGCGCAGTTGATCGCCGGGTTTGGCCGTGGCGCGGCCGGCCACACGCACGACGATGCGGTTGCCGCCGGCGGCACAGTGAAGAAAGCTTTCGGCTCCCACAGGTTCGACCGCCTCGACCGCCGCAGGCAGAATAAGCGCGCCGGATGATGCCTCGGCACTGAAGGTGACGTCGGCATCCTCAGGGCGGAAGCCAAGCGTGGCGGCGTTCGTGGGCGCAAAGTCAATCGTCTTGCCATCAATCAGCGCTGGACCAGCCGATGCTTGCAAAAGAGGCAAAAGGTTCATCGGCGGCGCGCCGATGAAGGAGGCGACGAAGGTCGAGGCCGGCTTCTCGTAAATGTCAAGCGGCGCGCCCGTCTGCTCGACCAATCCGCCATTCATGACGACGAGAATATCGGCCAGCGTCATCGCCTCAAGCTGATCGTGGGTGACGTAGACCGAGGTGACACCGAGCGAGCGCTGCAAATTCTTGATTTCAACCCGCATCTGGCCGCGCAGTTTGGCGTCGAGGTTGGAAAGCGGTTCGTCGAACAGGAAGACTTTTGGATTGCGCACGATTGCGCGACCCATGGCCACGCGCTGGCGCTGGCCGCCGGAAAGCTCGCGCGGGCGCCGGTCGAGCAGCGCCGTGAGCTCCAGCACCTTGGCGGTCGAGCGAACCCTGCTGTCGATCTCGTCCTTGGGAGTACCCCGGTTGCGCAACCCGTAGGCCATGTTGTCGTAGACCTTCATATGTGGATAGAGCGCATAGTTCTGGAACACCATGGCGATGTCGCGCTCGGTCGGACCGATCGTGTTGACGATCTTGCCGTCGATGGCGACGGTGCCGGAAGAAATGGTCTCAAGCCCGGCGATCATCCGCAGCAGCGTGGACTTGCCGCAGCCGGACGGCCCAACCAGCACGCAAAGCTCCTTGTCGGGAATGGCGATGGAGACACCCCTCACCGCCTCGACGCCGCTGGGATAGACCTTCTTCACATCCTTCAGATCGACGGTCGCCATCGGCTTCTCACTTTTCGGAATCGACAAGTCCGCGCACGAACCAGCGTTGCATCAGCACCACGATCAGGATCGGCGGCAGTATGGCCAGCATCGCGGTGACCATGACCAGATGCCATTGGGTATCGGCATCGGCGAAGGAAACCATCTTTCTAAGTGCGATGACGATGGTGTTCATGTCGTTGCTGTTGGTGACGAGCAGCGGCCACAGGTACTGCGTCCAGCCATAGATGAAGAGGATGACGAACAGTGCTGCGATGTTGGTGCGCGACAGCGGCAGCAGGATGTCGAAAAAGAAGCGCCATGGTCCGGCGCCGTCGACACGCGCCGCTTCCACCAACTCACCTGGGATGGTCATAAAGAACTGGCGAAACAGAAGCGTGGCGGTGGCCGAGGCGATCAGCGGAATGATCAGGCCGGCATAGGTGTCGATCATGCCGAGATCGACCATCACCTTGTAGGTCGGCAGGATGCGCACCTCGACGGGAAGCATCAGTGTGATGAAGATCAGCCAGAAGAAGACCATCCGAAGCGGAAAACGGAAGAACACGATCGCATAGGCCGAAAGGATCGAGATGAAAATCTTCCCCACCGCGATGCCGAGCGCCATGATCGTGGTGTTGAGCAGCAATCGGCCGACACTGACGCCGCCGATGCGGCCGACACCGCCGAACAGCGCCTCGCTGTAATTGTTCCAGACCTGGTCGCCGGGCAAAAGAGGCAATGGCGGCTTGAGGATGGTCTGCAGCGTCTGCGTGGAGGCAACGAAGGTGTAGTAGATCGGGAAAGCGACGATCAGGATGCCCAGGATGAGCACGGCGTGGGCGATGAGGGCGCGAAGCGGGGACTGACCAATCATCGCTCGCGCTCAACCGTAGTGGACTTTGCGTTCCACATAGCGGAACTGGATGGCCGTGAGTGAGATGACGATGACCATCAGGATGACCGACTGCGCGGCCGAATCGCCGAGGATCAAATTGACGAAACCGTCATTGTAGACCTTGTAGACCAGCGTCTCGGTGGCCTTGCCTGGCCCGCCGCCGGTGACGGCATGAACGATACCGAAAGTGTCGAACAGCGCATAGACAGTGTTGACGACCAGCAGGAAGAAGGTCGTCGGTGCGAGCAGCGGCAAGACGATGGTCCAGAAGCGCTTCGTCTCCCCGGCGCCGTCCATGGCCGCCGCCTCTATCAACGTCTTCGGCACCGCCTGCAGCCCGGCGACGAAGAACAGGAAATTGTAGCTGATCTGCTTCCAGGCAGCCGCAGATACCAGCAGGATCATGGCTTGGTTTCCGTTAAGCAAGGGATCCCAGGCGATGCCGAGACCTCTCAAGGCGTAGGCCAGCGAACCGATCGAGGGGTTGAACAGAAACAGCCACAACATGCCGGCAATCGCCGGCGCCACCGCATACGGCCAGATCAGCAGCGTGCGATAAAGGCCTCTGCCGCGCACCACCTTCTCGGCCATGACGGCAAGCAACAGGGCCACACCCATGGCGACGATCGCGGTCGCCAGAGAGAACACCAGCGTGACTTTGATCGAGTTGAGGTAGGCCGGGTCGGCCAGCACCTTGCGAAAGTTGGCGAGCCCGACGAACTTGCTCTTCAGCCCGAACGGGTCTTCCCTAAGCATCGACTGGTAGAGCGCCTGCCCGGTCGGCCAGTAGAAAAAGATCAGCGTAATGGCGAGTTGCGGCGCCACCAGCAGGTAAGGCAGGGTCTTGTTGGGGAAGACGACGCGTGGAGACAGGGTGATTCCCTCGCTATTCAGGAAATCGTCCACGCGGGTCCGCGTGGACGAGGTTCAACTGACAAATCGCTTCAGTTTCCGATCGCTTCCTGAATCGCCTTGTTGCCGCGTGCGACCGCGTTGTCGAGCGCCTGCTGCGCAGTCTGCTGGCCGGCCAGCATCTTCTCGAACTCCTCATTCTCGATGTCGCGCACCTGCGGCAGGTTGACGAGGCGCACGCCCTTCGAGTTCTCGGTCGGCGCCTTGCCCAGCATCTGCAGGATCGGCGTCTCACGGCCCGGGTTCTTGTCATAGAAGCCGGACTTCTTGGTCGCCTCATAGGCAGCGAGCGTCACCGGCAGATAACCCGACTTCTGATGCAGATACTCCTGCACTTCGGTCTTGGACAGGTGGGAGAAGAACGCCGCGACGCCCTTGTATTCCTCGTCCGATTTGTTGCCGAACACCCACAGGCTGGCGCCGCCCGGCGTGGTGTTCTGGGGCGCGCCCTTGGCGTCACTATCATAGGGAAGCTGGCCGATGCCGTAGTTCATGCCCGACTTGACGATGTCACCGAGACCCCCCGACGATTCGGTGAAGATGCCGCATTCTCCGGCAAGAAAGATCTGCTTGGCTTCGGATGTACGGCCGCCATATTTGAAGGTGCCGTCCTTGGCCAGGTCGGCGAGCGCCTGGAAATGATTGACGAAGATCGGCGCATTGATCTTGAGCTCGACGTCGGTTCCGGCAAGTCCGTTCTGGTTGGTGCCATAGGAAACGTCATTCCAGGCAGCGAAGGCCTCAAGGTGGATCCAGGTCAACCAGGTCGAGGTATAGCCGCAGGAAGCGGCGCCGCTCGCCTTGATCTTCTTGGCGGCTTCCCACACCTCGTTCCAGGTCTTTGGCGGATTGTTCACATCAAGCCCGGCCTTCTGGAAGATATCCTTGTTGTAGTAGAGGATGGGCGACGAGGAATTATAGGGGAAGGACAGCATGGTCCCGTCCGGCTTCGAATAGTAGCCGACGATGCCGGGCAAATACTGGCTCTTGTCGAAGGTCACGCCGGCGCTGGTCAGCACATCGGCCACCGGCTTGATCGCACCTTCGGCGGCCATCATGACGCCGGTACCCACGTCGAACACCTGGATGATGTCGGGCGCTTGCCCCGCACGAAAGGCAGCGATGCCGGCATTCAGCGTTTCGGGATAGGTGCCCTTGAAAACAGGGAGAATTTCATAGTCGCTCTGGCTGGCATTGAAATCCTTGGCGATCTTGTCGACCACCTCGGCATTGGCGCCGGTCATTGCATGCCACCAACTGATCTGGGTGGCGGTGAAGGCGGAGGTGGTGGAAAGCAGGGTCAAGGTGGCGGCAACACCGGCCGCAAAGCCGAACAACTTCATGTTTCATCTCCCGTTTGTCATTGGCGAAAGGGGCGCTCCCGCGAACGCAATATGTGTCGCTGATGACAATCGGACAACGGATTTGTTGCTGTTTCGTGAATTTCATACCCGGCTAACTTCGCGCCCCCTCGCCTTGCAACGAGGACAGAGAGAAATGCCAAGCCGGCTCAGCGATAGAATGGGGCATGGTGGGCCTGCAAGGATCGCCGACCGCCCAGCGATGCGTGAAGGGCCCGCGTGACAGCGCCACGCACCTGCACCGTGCGGCCGCCAAACCGGCGCTCGGCCAGATCGAGATCGGCCGAGCGGCATCGCGCCAGGCGCTGCTGTAACCGTGCGTCTGGAATGAGAACAGGATCGCCGCAACGTACAACCCGAAAAACCCGCTGTAGTTGTAGTTCGCATAACCGATTCTTCGTCAAGCGTGGCATACTAATCAAGTGGACGGCTTGATTGCTGTGGGAGAGCAGGTGGGGCGAGATGCTGACGGTCTATAATTGTATCGTGCATGAGCACGATCTGAGACTGGTCGCACTGGCAGCGCTCATTTGCGGTATTTCTTCCTTCTCGGCGGTCAACCTGCTTCGCCATGTCGACCGCTCGAGCGAGCGCAACCGCTATACCTGGCTGATGATAGCAGCCACTTCCACCGGCTTCGGTATCTGGGCGACGCATTTCATCGCAATGCTTGCCTTTTCTCCCGGAATCCCCAACGCCTACAATACGGAAATGTCGGCGCTTTCGCTCGCCGGTTCCGTCGCCCTGACCGCTGCGGGCATGTGGATCGCCACCTTGCGCCGGGGCATCGACTACCCTCTGGTCGGCGGCGCGGTCCTCGGCGCTGGTATCGCCGCCATGCACTATATCGGCATGGCCGCCTTCGAGGTCGAAGGGCGCATCGTCTGGAACCCGCTGCTGGTCGGCGTCTCGGTGCTGACAGGCGTCACCCTCGCCGCGCTGGCGCTGCTGGTCGTGTTGCGACGGCCGTCCATGAAGGCCACAATCGCCGCCGCCATCCTGTTGACGCTGGCGATCTGCAGCCTGCACTTCATCGCCATGGGCGCGGTGTCGATCTTCCCGGACTCCTCCATCGAGATATCGCAGTTCACGGTCGAACCGGTGTCGCAGGCCTTCGCCGCCGCTGCAGTCAGCATGGCTATCCTGGTGCTTTCAGCCGCAGCATTGTGGATCGACCTTCGCTTCCGGCGTCACAAGCTCGAGGCCGAGCGCATGCACGGCCTCGCCAACGCCGCCGTCGAGGGGCTGATCGTCTGCGACGGCGCCCGCATCGTCAGCGCCAATGACAGCATCGCGGCACTCACCGGCATTGCGCCGGAAGTGCTGAACGCGATGCTGCTTGGCGACCTCTTCGGCGAACGCACCGCGGCCGGCATGTCCGACTGCAGCGGACAGGCACAGGAAGCCGAACTCAGAGCCCATGACGGCGCCACCATCCCCGTCGAACTTATCGCCAGAAGCATCGACTATTGCGGCAAGCGGCACAGCGTGGTCGCCGTGCGCGACATCCGCGAACGCAGGAAGGCCGAGCAGGAGATCCTGCGCCTCGCCCATTTCGACCCGCTGACCGGGCTCCCCAACCGCCGCAGTTTCTCCGGCCGGCTCGAGGCCGAAATTGCCGCAATGGACCGCGGCGGCAAGGGTGGGCATCTTGCGCTGCTGCTGCTAGACCTCGACCGCTTCAAGGAAGTGAACGACCTGTTCGGGCACGGCGCCGGCGATGCCATGTTGCAGAAGGTGGCGCTATGCGCCTCCGCCGTGCTCCGCCACGGACAGATGCTGGCGCGTCTCGGCGGCGACGAGTTCGCCATCATCGCTCCGAACCTTCCCGATCCGCAGGCGGCCGGCCGCATCGCCGAGGCGGTGCTGGCGGCCATGCGCGAGGAAAACCGGCTGTCGGTCGGTGGCGGGCTGGTGTCGGCCAGCATCGGCATTGCACTTTATCCGCTCGACGCCGATGAGCCGACACTCCTGGTCAGCCACGCCGACACCGCGCTCTACCGCGCCAAGGCCGAGGGCAAGGACACCTACCGTTACTTCGAGGCCTCGATGGGCGCCGAGGCGCGAGACCGGCGCGTGATGGAGCACGAACTGCGCCAGGCCATGGCGCGCGATGAGTTTCGCCTCGTCTACCAGCCACAAAAGGAGATCAGCAGCGGGCGGATGGTCGGGTTCGAAGCGCTGATCCGCTGGCGCCATCCGCAGCGCGGCGACGTGTCGCCGGCGACCTTCATCCCGGTGGCCGAAGACAGCGGCGTCATCATCCAGATCGGCGAATGGGTGCTGGCGACGGCCTGCGCCGAGGCTGCGCGCTGGAAGAACCCTCTCACCGTCGCGGTCAATGTCTCGGCGGTGCAGCTCCACAATCCGAATTTCAGCCGCAAGGTGCATGAAGTCCTGCTCGGCTCCGGCCTGACGCCCGGCAGGCTCGAACTCGAGATCACCGAAACGGCGCTGGTCAAGGACATGCCGCGCGCGCTGGCGACCTTGCGCCAGGTGAAGGCGCTTGGCGTGCGTGTGGCGATGGACGATTTCGGCACCGGCTACTCCTCGCTATCCAATCTCCGCGCCTTCCCCTTCGACAAGATCAAGATCGACGGCTCATTCATCAAATCAGTCGACAGCAACGGCCAGGTGGCAGCCATCGTGCGCGCCGTTCTGGGGCTTGGCCGCGGTCTCGGCCTGCCGGTTCTGGCCGAGGGCGTCGAGACGCTGGGCGAGCTGAAATTCCTCGACGCCGAGGCCTGCGAGATCGGCCAGGGCTATTATCTAGGCCGGCCGAGCCCGATCGAGGCGTTCAGCGAACTGACCGGCGTCGCGGCGCCGGCGGCACAAGAGGACGCCAGCGTCAAACAACGGGGCGGCAGCATCTTGATGCTGCCGCCGGCGGCGGCCCTGCGCTCATCCTAAGGGGCGAGTGCGGCCTCGACCAGGCGCTTGGCATCCGGTCCCGACCATTCGGCCGGTCCGTTCATATGCGCGACCAGGCAGCCTTCGCCATCGATCAGCATGGTGACGGGGAGGCCTAGCGCCAAGCCACGCGTCTTGACGTCGTTGAACAGCGCCAGCGTCGAATCGCGGTAGTAGCCGAGCGACCCGATGCCGATACCGGCGAGGAACTTCTTCGGCTTCACATCGTCGCCGGCATCGACATTGACCGCGACCACTTCGAAGGCATCGCTGCCCTTTTCCTTCTGCAGCGTATCGAGCGCCGGCATTTCGGCGCGGCAGGGCGCGCACCACGTCGCCCACAAGTTGAGCAGCACGGTCTTGCCGACATGATCGGCGATCGTCATCGGCTTGCCGTCTGGGCCGTTGAAGGCGAGGCTTTTCAGCGATTGCGGCGGATCGGCGGGCAGCAATGCCGCCACCTGGCCGGTGGCTGCGGCGGCAACCTTTTTGGCGCGGTCGCTCTTGGCGGCGCAGGCGACATCGTCCTTGCTGTTGCCCGCGCCGGCCGCAGGTGCGCTGCCGGTGGCTGCGTTGTTGCCAGACCCGCTCTCGCTGACATATACCGCGACCGCGCCGGCCAGCACGCCCGCCAGCAAAGCGGCGAGGATCAGGCGCGGGGCCGGGAAGTATCTGTTACCGTCTGCCATTTTTCTAAGACTGCTCCGGAGCACGGGTTATAGCGATGAGCGACAAGAAGGCCAGCAACCAGATGTGGGGCGGACGTTTTGCCTCGGGTCCGGCCGCGATCATGGAAGCGATCAACGCATCGATCTCGTTCGACCGCAAACTCTATGCCCAAGACATAAGAGGTTCGGTCGCCCACAGCGAGATGTTGGCTGAAACGGGCATTATTTCGGCGGCCGATCAAGAAAAAATCGCTCACGGGCTGAACACGATCCTAAAAGAGATCGAGGCCGGCACGTTCGAGTTCTCGACCCGGCTGGAAGACATTCACATGAACATCGAGGCCCGCCTTGCCGATCTGATCGGCCCGGCCGCCGGCCGCCTGCACACGGCGCGGTCACGCAACGACCAGGTGGCGGTGGATCTCCGGCTCTGGGTCAAGGACGAGTGCTTTCGCGTCGCCGAGGCGCTGAAGGGGCTGATCTCAGCCTTGCTCGATCGCGCCGAGGAGCATGCGGCGACCGTGATGCCCGGCTTCACCCACATGCAGGCGGCGCAGCCGGTGACCTTCGGCCACCATTGCATGGCCTATGTCGAGATGTTTTCGCGCGACCTGTCGCGCGTCCGCGACGCCATCGAGCGGATGGATGAAAGCCCGCTCGGCGCGGCAGCGCTTGCCGGCACCAGTTTTCCGATCGATCGCCACAAGACCGCCAAGGCGCTCGGCTTCCGCGAGCCGATGCGCAATTCGTTGGACAGCGTCTCCGACCGCGATTTCGCGCTGGAGTTTTTGAGCCTGGTGGCGATCTCCGCCACGCATCTGTCGCGGCTCGCCGAAGAAATCATCATCTGGTCGACGCCGCAATTCGGCTTTGTCAGACTGTCGGACAGTTTCTCCACCGGCTCCTCAATCATGCCGCAGAAGAAGAACCCGGACGCCGCCGAACTGGTGCGCGGCAAGACCGGCCGCGTCACCGGCCATCTCGTCGGGCTGCTGACGGTGATGAAGGGCATGCCGCTGACCTATGGCAAGGACATGCAGGAAGACAAGGAATCGGTCTTCGACGCCGCCGAGACGCTCGATCTGATGCTGGCGGCGATGACCGGCATGGTGCGCGACATGACGGTCAATGCCGCCGCCATGAAGAAGGCCGCCAGCTCGGGCCACGCGACCGCGACCGACCTCGCCGACTGGCTGGTGCGAACGCTGGGCCTGCCCTTCCGTGAGGCACACCATGTCACCGGCGGCGCAGTGGCGTTGGCCGAAGAGAAGAAGGTGAGCCTTGAAAAGCTGTCGCTGGAGGATCTGCAGTCGATCAACCCCGGCATCACGGCAGACATCTTCTCGGTTCTGGCGGTGCAGAATTCGGTGAAGAGCCGCACCAGTTTCGGCGGCACGGCGCCGTCGGAGGTCAGGAAGCAGATCCGCAGCTGGAAAAAGCGCATCGCCAAGGCATGATGCCGGGGTGCAATGCGCCTAAAACTCGGTTAAAAGCGCAGCACATAAAGTTTCGGACGGATGGATCGATGACCGCAAGCAGGATTTTGGTGACGCTGACGCTGCTGACGGCGATGGCTGCCGTGACCGCTTGCGGCCGTAAGGCTGGTCTCGACACGCCCTATGAAGCGGCCGTCCAGGCCCGCAAGGACGCCGAGCGCGCCAAACAGCCGGTGCCGCCGGAGCCGGAAAAACCGGTCGTGGACAAGAAATTCATCCTCGACCCGCTGATCTAGGGCCGATGAGACCGGCTTGGTCTTTCTGACCAGGTCTCGTGCTAACCAGGTCTCGTGCTCCAACTTCCGGAAACACTCTCGTGAACCATTTCGATTACCGCGACGGCGTGCTCCATGCCGAGGACGTGGCGATACCAGACATCGCCGCAAGCGTCGGCACGCCGTTCTATTGTTATTCGACGGCAACCTTGACCAGACACTACCGGGTGTTCGCCGGGGCCTTTGCCGGGCTCGACACGCTGGTCTGTTACGCCTTGAAGGCGAATTCCAACCAGGCGGTGCTGCGGACGCTGGCAAAGCTCGGCGCCGGCGCCGATACCGTCTCGGAAGGCGAAATGCGCCGCGCGCTCGCCGCCGGAATCCCGGCCAACAAGATCGTGTTTTCCGGTGTCGGCAAGACCGCGCGCGAGATGGATTTCGCGCTCGAGGCCGGCATTCTCTGCTTCAATGTCGAATCCGAGCCGGAGCTTGAATTGCTGTCGGCCCGCGCCACCGCGCTCGGCAAGGTGGCGCCGGTGTCGCTGCGCATCAACCCGGATGTCGACGCCAGGACGCACAGGAAGATCTCCACCGGCAAGGCCGAGAACAAGTTCGGCATTCCCTGGCAACGGGCGCGCCAGGTCTATGCCCGCGCGGCCGGGCTGCCGGGCACCAAGCCCATCGGCATCGATACCCATATCGGCAGCCAGATCACCGAGTTGCAGCCCTTTGACGATGCTTTCGCGCTTCTGGCGGAACTGGTCGGCGCGCTGCGCGCCGATGGCCACGCCGTCGAGCATGTCGATCTCGGCGGCGGCCTCGGCATCCCCTACCGCACCGACAACAGCCCGCCGCCTTTGCCCGATGCCTATGCCGAGATCGTCAGGAAGCATCTGACAAAGCTTGGAGTGAAGGTGATGTTCGAGCCGGGCCGGCTGATCGTCGGCAATGCCGGCATCCTGGTCTCGGAAGTGATCTTCGTGAAGGAAGGCGACGCCAAGAACTTCCTCGTCGTCGACGCCGCCATGAACGATCTGATCCGGCCGACGCTCTACGATGCCTTCCACGACATCAAGCCGGTGGTGCAGCCGCCGGCCGACACGCCGCGCATGGCGGTCGATGTCGTCGGCCCGGTCTGCGAGACAGGCGACTATCTCGGCCTCGACCGTGACCTGCCCCGGCTCAAGTCTGGCGACCTAATTGCCGTCACCACCGCCGGCGCCTATGGCGCGGTGCAATCCGGCACCTACAACACCCGCCTACTTGTGCCTGAGGTTCTGGTCGACGGCGACCGTTTCCACGTCGTGCGCCGGCGCCAGACCTATGACGAGCTGATCGGCCTGGATTCGGTGCCCGACTGGCTGAAATAGAAGCCGCAGCGCCGGCTGCGCTACAGCCGGTTCTGGATGAGCATCCTTGTGTCGGCGATCCTGTCCTCGTCGCGGCGGTAGAACGTCCATTGCTTGATGCGCTTGGGGCGCAGCAGGCCGGCCTGGGTAAGCACGCGCATATGTTCGGAGAGCGTCGCCTGTGTAATGCCGAGCTTCTCCGCGATCAGCAGCGCGCAAACGCCGTCCTCGACCAGATCGCCATCTGCCTGGGCCGGGAAATGGGCCTGCGGATCCTTCAGCCAGTCGAGGATCTGCAGCCTGCGTTCGTTGGCGATCGCCTTGAAGACATCAACCTCTTGCATTTAGCCATTTTGCCAAGTTACTAATTGCTGTCAATCCCAAGGAGATGGTCATGACGAACGGCAACACCGTCACGCGCGAACGCATCGCCGCGATGGAACCGCGCATCCGCCCCTATATCAGGCACACGCCGGTGCTGCGCGTCGACATGGCCGATTTCGACCGGCCGCCGCAGGCGGTTGACCTCAAGCTCGAATGCCTGCAGCATTCCGGCTCGTTCAAGGCGCGCGGCGCCTTCACCAATCTGCTCGAACGGCCGGTGCCTGCGGCCGGCGTGGTTGCGGCTTCGGGCGGCAATCATGGTGCTGCGGTCGCCTATGCCGCCATGCGGCTTGGCCACAAGGCGACGATCTTCGTTCCCGAAGTCAGCCCGGCGGCCAAGCTGCAGCGCATCCGCGGCTACGGCGCCGAACTGATCGTCGGCGGCGCCCGCTATGCCGAGGCGCTGGCCGCCAGCGAGGCTTTTGCCGAAAAGACCGGCGCGCTGCAGATCCATGCCTTCAACCAGGAGGAAACATTGGTCGGCCAAGGCACGCTCGGCCTCGAAATCGAAAACGATCTGCCCGACATCGACACGCTGCTGGTCGCTGTCGGCGGCGGCGGCCTGATCGGCGGCATCGCCGCCTGGTTTGCCGGCCGCATCAGGATCATCGCCATCGAGCCCGAAGGCGCGCCGACGCTGCATCGCGCCTTCGAAGCCGGCCACCCCGTCGATGCGCCGGCCGAAGGCGTCGCCGCCGATTCGCTGGCGCCCAAACGCGTCGGCGAGATGATGTTCCCGATCGCCGAGGCCTTCGTCGAACGCTCCATCCTGGTCACCGACGACGCCATCATCGCCGCGCAAAAGGCGCTGTGGGAGCGGGTGCGGATCATCGCCGAGCCGGGCGGCGCAGCGGCCTTCGCAGCGCTGCTGTCCGGCCGCTACACGCCGGCGCCGGGCGAGCGGATCGCCGTCCTTGTCTGCGGCTCGAATACCGATCCGGCGAAATTCTAAACCTTGCTTCGACTGAAGTGGGACGCAAACCCGTCAAAGCTTTTCAAGTTTTCCGGAACCGCCTCGCCTTTGCCGTGTTTGCTGGTAAACTTCTGCTTGTTGAGTCCGGGCTATCCCGCCCGGGCAGGAAGGGCCGATGACGGAACGCCCCATTTCCAGTGGCGATCGCAGCCTGGCCGGGCGGCTTGCCCTGAGCCGGCTGGCGACACGGGTCTCGATGACGGTCGAGCGCGGCTGGCCGCTGCTTCTGCCGCTGCTCATCGTCGCCAGCCTGTTTCTCAGCCTCTCCTGGCTCGGCCTTTTCCCCCGGCTGCCTGACATTGCGCGCATTATCCTGGTCACGGCGTTCGGTATTGCCACGCTGGCGGCGCTCTATCCGCTGCGTTTCTTCAAGCTTCCATCCGCCGCTGAAATCGACCGCCGTGTCGAGGCCGCCAACCAGTTGCAGCACAGCCCGGTGCTGGTGCAGACCGACCGTCCCAGCGGCAAGGAAAGCATCTTTTCCCAGGCGTTGTGGCGCGAACACCAAAAGCGCATGGCCGACAAGCTCGGCAGCCTTGGCGCCGACCTGCCGCGTACCCGCGTGCCGGAGCGCGATCCGTGGGCATTGCGTGCCGTGGCGGCGCTGCTGTTGGTCACCGCTTTTGCCTTCTCCTTCGGACCGTCCGGCGGCAGGATGTCCGATGGTTTCAGTGCCCATGCGGCGCGCGACATCGTACCGCCGCGCATCGATGCCTGGGTGACCCCGCCGGCCTATACCGGCAAGCCGCCCATCTTCTTGACCGCGCCAGTCATCGATGGCAACGCCCTGCAGGCGGTTGCCACCTTCACCGTGCCGCAAGGCAGCGACGTCTCGCTGCGCGTGACCGGCGGCTCCGGCGAGGAAACGCTAAGCTTTGCCGACAAGGGCGGCAATGCTCGCGCCATCGACCCGTCGGGACCACAGGTGGCGGCCGTCAAGGCAGCGGCGGTCAACCCGGCGACCCCCCAGCTGCGCCAGTTCACCGGCAAGCTGACCGCCGACGGCACGCTGACGCTGAAGTCGGGCGAAGCCGATCTCGGTCGCTGGGCCTTCGCGGTGATCCCCGACAAGCCGCCGACGATCCGCTTCGTCGGCGAGCCCAAGCGCGCCGTCAACGGCGCCTTCGAGCTCAACTACCAGATCGACGACGACTATGGCGCGGCCACCGCAAAGGCGGTTTTCGCGCTGGCCGATCCGGCGGCGCCCGATGCGCATCCGCTCTACGGTCCGCCTGACCTGCCGCTGGCGCTGCCGCGCCGCGGCGGCAAGGCGAACGCCGCCAAGACCACCAAGGACCTCACCGAGCACGTCTGGGCCGGCGCCAGCATCAAGCTGTCGCTTGTCGCCACCGACGATGCCGGACACACCGCGACCAGCGAGACCAAGACTATTGTGATGCCGGAGCGGCCCTTCGCCAACCCGCTGGCGCGGGCGGTGGTCGAGCAGCGCCGCCTGCTGGCGCTCGACGCCAATGCCAAGCCGCGCGTGCTCGACCTGATGGACGCCATCACGCTGCGGCCCGAGGACACGTTCGACAACATGTCGCATTACCTCGCCATCATGAGCGCCCGCAGCCGGCTGAAGATGTCGGACAGCGACGATCAGTTGCGCAACGAGGTTGCCTATCTCTGGGAAATCGCGCTCGGCATCGAGGAAGGCAATCTCTCGTCCGCCGAAAAGCGGCTCCGCCAGGCCCAGCAGGCGCTGCAGGACGCCATCAAGCGCGGCGCCAGCGACGAAGAGATCGAAAAGGCGATGAAGGAACTGCGCGAGGCGATGAACGAATTCCTGCAGGAATTCGCCGAGCGCGCCAAGCAGAACCCGAACGCGCCGCAGATGCAACAGAATGGTCGCGAGCTGCGTCAGAGTGATATCGACCGCATGATGGACCAGATCGAGAACCTGGCGAAATCAGGCGACCGCGACAAGGCGCAGGAGCTGCTGTCGCAGCTGGAAAACATGATGAACAACCTGCAGGCCGGCCGTCAGCAGCAAGGCGGCGAGCAGGACAGCGAGATGCGCCAGCAGATGGACAAGCTGGGCGAGATCATGCGCCGCCAGCAGGAGATGATGAACGACACCTACCGCATGGACCAGATGCAGCGCGGAGATAATCAGCAGCCCGGCGAAGGCAATGGCGACGACCCGGACCAGCCGGGCGTCGGCAAGGATCGCGATCCTCTCGCCCGGCCGAAGTCGATGACACCGCAGGAATTCGCCGATGCGATGAAGCAGCTGCAGGAAGGCCAGGGCCAGTTGCAGAGCGAACTCGACAAGCTGAAGAAGGGCCTGGAAGGCATGGGCATGCAGCCCAATGAGGGGTTTGGCGACGCTGGCAAATCCATGGGCAATGCCGAAAAGTCGCTTGGCGAAGGCGAAGGCGACCAGGCAGTCGGCCACCAGGGTCGCGCGCTGGAAGCGCTGCGCAAGGGCGCCAAGGAGATGATGAAGCAGCTGCAGGCGATGCAGGGGGACCAGGGCGGCAGCCAGGAAGGCGGCAGCCAACAGGACGCCGGCCGCGATCCGCTGGGCCGGCCACGCGCCAGCCGCGGACCCGATTTCGGCGATTCGGTGAAGGTGCCCGACGAGATCGACGTGCAGCGCGCCCGCCAGATTCTCGAGGCGATTCGCAAGCGGCTCGGCAACGCGCTCAGCCCCGACATCGAGCGCAGCTACCTCGAGCGGCTGCTGGAGCTGAAGTAGCCTCCAAGGCAACATCCGTCGAACTGAATGGTATCAGCGCCATGCCGAAACTCGGTGCCGTCACGCCCATCCTGCGCATCTTCGACATCGCCAAGGCACGCGAATTCTATGTCGACTTTCTCGGCTTCAAGGTCGAGTTCGAGCACCGCTTCGACGACAATGCGCCGCTCTACATGGGTGTAATCCGCGACGGCTGTGTCCTGCATCTGAGCGAACATCATGGCGACGGCGCGCCGGGTATAGCCATGCGCATCAAGGTCGAGGACATCGCGGCATTGCACCGCGAACTGATCGGCAAGAGATATCGCTACGCCCGGCCGGGCCTCGAAACCACGTCGTGGCAGACCCGTGAAGTGTCGGTCGGCGACCCCTTCGGCAATCGGCTGCATTTCTACGAGGATGCAACAGACTAAGCCGGCCGGTTGACGAACGCCTCGCGTATTGCTTCCTGCATGCCGTCGATCGCCCCGCCTGAGGCATTGGGGTTGCGATGCATCACCACATTCGAGGAATCGATGTGGCCGAACCCGTCCGCGGCGGTGAGTTCACGACAGCCATCCGGAATATTGCTGTGCGAGATCGGCGCGATCGCCAGGCCAGAGGTGACGGCGAGCTTCAGGCCGCCGGTGGTGTCGCTGGTATAGGCGACACGGTAGGCCAGCCCACGCTGCTCAAGCGATTTGATGGCAAAGTCCTTGCACCAGCCGGCCCGGTTGTAGAGCGCGATCGGCACCGGCCGCTCCTCATGCATGTGATGCAGGCTCGATGTCACCCACACGGTCGGATCGTGCATCAGCACCTCGCCGCCGGAAGGATCCTGCCATTCGAACACCACGGCGAGGTCGAGTTCACCGGCCGCCAACGCTGCCAGCTGGGCGCCCGAATGTGCATAGCGCACGGTGACCTCGACCTTGGTGTGACGCTTCGAGAAGGCGCCGAGCGCGCGCGACAGGATGGCGTGACCATATTCCTCGGGAATGCCGATGCGCACAGGCCCGCCAAGCGGTGCCGCCGCCATCGATGCCGCCGTCTCGTCGAGCAGAGAGACGATGCGGCGGGCATTGACGATCAGCTCGCCGCCACGGCGCGTCAGCGCCACGCCGCGCGAGCCGCGTTCGAACAGGCTGTCGCCGACCAGCTCCTCGAGCTTCTTCATCTGCATCGACACCGCCGACTGGGTGCGCCCGGCCTGCTCCGCCGCCCGGGTGAAATTGCCCGCTTCGGCAATGGCGACGAAGGTGCGCAGGAGATCGCTGTCGAGGGCTGGCCGCATCGAATCCGTCATAAGCAAATTTGATCGCTGGTATCATTCCAATTCGTTTGCAACATGTCAAACGCCGCAGCATAGTCCGCTCACCCATTGGATATGCCGCCGCGAAATCGGCTGCGGACCAATCAAAGAGTCCTCACTCATACCCGCTGCCAGAAACGGTGGCGGGTTCTTTTTACCCCATGGCCGGGCGGCTGCGGGCAGTTAAGGCAAGGGCCGGCAGAACAACATGCGCAACCGGATCGTTCTCGGCATCATCAGCCTGTGCCTTGGCGTGCTGGTGTTCTCGCTCCAGGACCCGCTGGTCAAGGCGGTGTCGGCCGGCTATCCCGTGACCGAGGTGATGTGGATCCGCTCGATCGTCGCTTTGCCGATCCTGGTCGTTCTCGTTCGCGCCGATGTCGGCCTGCGGGCCATTGTCTCGAAGCGGTTCGGCCTGCTGACGATACGCGCCTTCATCCAGTTCTCCTCCTATACGGTCTACTATCTGGCGATCGCTGCCTTGCCGCTCGCCGACGCGGTGGCGCTCTATTTCATGGCGCCCCTGTTCATCATGGCAATGGCCGGGCCCTATCTCGGCGAGCGGGTATCCTGGCAGGCTCTCGCCACCGTGCTGATCGGCATGCTGGGCGTGGTCGTGATGCTGCGCCCGGGCGCCGGCCTGTTCGACTGGGCGGCGCTGCTTTCGTTGGGCTCGGCTTTGCTCTACGGCTTTTCACAGCTGATGGCGCGCAAGATTGGCGACACCGAATCCTCCACCGTCATGGCCTTCTACCAGAACGGCGCCTATCTGGTCGGCGCCGCTGCGGTTGCCGGCACATTCTGGCTTGCCGGCATAACCCATGCTGTCCACCCCAGCCTCGAATTCCTGGTGCGGCCGTGGGTCTGGCCGACGACCCCGGATTTCCTCAAGATGGCCGCCTGCGGCTTCGTCGCTTCGGCGGGCATGATCCTGTTGTCGCAGGCCTACAGGCTGGCGCCCGCCAACCGCGTCGCCACATTCGAATACACCGGCATCATCTGGTCACCGCTGTGGGGCTTCCTGTTCTTCGACGAGGTGCCGCGCTCGACCACCGCCATCGGTGCGGCGCTGATCATCGGCGCCGGTCTGCTGGCGCTCAACACCGAACGGCGCCGGAGCGCTGCGCCTGTCCTCGCCGCGTCTCAGGATGCCGCCTGAAGCGTGTCAGGCGAAGCAGGCGAGCGCCTGGTCGACCCGCGAGCGGATTTCGGCCAGCGTGAAAGGCTTTTGCACGACGTCGATAATGATGCCGTTCAATTCCTCGGCGCGCTCGCGCTGGTCGGCATAGCCGGTCATCAGCAGGATCTTCATGTCAGGGAAAAGCCTGGCTGCGGCGATCGCCATCTCGATGCCATCCATTTCCGGCATGCGGATATCGGAGACGACGAGGTCGTAACCGCCGCCTGCAGCACTGACCATCGCCAGCCCCTGCGCGCCGTCGGCGGCGATATCGATCGAGTGCCCGGCGCGTTCGAGCGCGCGGGCGGCGAGGGTGCGGACGGACTCATCGTCCTCGACGATCAGAAGCTTTGCCATGGGCCGGAATTTGGCGGGCAAAAGTTGACTTTTTCTGAAAATTTGAAGCGTCGGGGGCCTTTTCTCAGGCATCGCCTTTGACGACACCGACAAACGGCAGTTCGCGAAAAGCGTGAGCGACGTCCATGCCGTAGCCGACGACGAAGTAATCGGGACAGTCGAAGCCGACATAGTCGGCGTTCAGCTCCGTCTGGCGGCGCATGCGCTTGTCCAGCAGCACCGCGATGGCGCAGCTTTTGGCGCCCCGCGACAGCATCAGGTTGCGGGTGAAGGACAGCGTCTTGCCGGATTCCAGGATATCATCGATCAGCAGCACGTCGCGGCCGGCGACCTCATTGTCGATGTCGCGCAGCACCCTCACCTCGCCGCTGGTGGTGCCGGCGCCATAGCTGGAAATGAAGATGAACTCGACCTCGGGCGACAGCCCGACATCGTGCATGGCGCGGATCAAATCGGCGGCGAAGATGAACGAGCCCTTCAGCACCGAAATCACCAGCAGGTCGTGATAGTCGTGCTCGGCGATCTCCTTGGCGAGTTCGAGATTGCGCCGCGCGATCGCGGACGCCGAAAAGAGGACCTCGATGTCCCTGCCGCGCACAACTGGCATCAACAACCTTTCCAGAGAAACCGACTAGCCGGCGAAGGTGACCGCCACGGCCTTGACGCCGTTTCTAGGCACATCGAGGCGGCTGGAAAAGCCGAATCTTTCGCCGGGCGCCAGAGAACGGTTGGATGTCCCCAGAGTATAGCGGGTGATGCGGCTGTCATTGCCGGTGACACGTATCTCCAGCGGCGGCAATTGTCCCGCCTTCAAACCGTCATTGACGGCCTCGCCATCCACGAACAGCACCGGGGTGGATCCCGAGGCGTCGACACGCGAGGTGACGCCGGCAATGCTGAGTACGGCGCCCGCCGGCTGTTCGACTGTCCAGAACGGCGTCTGGCGCACCAGCGCGTGGCCACCCGAGACCCAGAAGGCGGCAAGGGCCGCACCGATGCCGGCAATCCAGAAGATCGGCCCGCCACGCGATGCCGGCCGCCCGGCTGACGCATCTGATTTGCGCAGCATCTCCATGCCTTCGATCGACGGCGTCGCGATGTCGCGCGCCGGCGTCGGCATGGCTTCTATCAGTGGGATCAGCTGCGGCAGCACCTCATAATCCGCATCGACGATGTCGGTCGCCACAGGACGAGATTCCGGTGCGACACTTGTCCCGGTCATGATTTCGCCGGAAACCGGGCGCGCGGTTCGTTGCTCAGCCATCATGGCCCCGCTGTTGCCTCTTCGTTTCTTTTGCGTAAATGGAAATGGTTAACGCTTCCCCACCGGAACCCTTGTGACGCACTCAAAAACAGCGAAAATTAACCGACGGTTAACCATGGCGGCCGATGGTCGTTGGACAGAAAGGGCTGGCACGCCGCCGCCACACACCTCAGGTCGTCGCACGTGATCCGCTTCGAAAATGTCGGCCTCCGCTATGGCATGGGTCCGGAAATCCTCCGCGACATCTCCCTGCACATTCCGGAGAGCTCCTTCCAGTTCCTGAGCGGGCCTTCCGGCGCCGGCAAGACGACGCTGCTGCGCCTTCTGTTCATGTCGCTGAAGCCGACACGCGGGCTGATCACCATCTTCGGCAAGGACCGCTCGCGCATCTCGCGCGCTGAACTGCCGCATCTCAGGCGCCGCATCGGCGTGGTGTTCCAGGATTTCCGCCTGCTCGACCACATGACCACCTATGAGAATGTCGCTCTGCCGCTGCGCGTGCGCGGCCGCGAGGAAGCGAGCTACCGCACCGACGTCACCGAACTTTTGAAATGGGTTGGCCTGGGCGAGCGCATGCATGTGCTGCCGCCGGTCCTTTCGGGTGGCGAAAAGCAGCGCGCGGCAATCGCCCGGGCCTTGATCGAACAGCCCGAAATCCTGCTTGCAGACGAGCCGACCGGCAATGTCGACCCGCCACTGGCACGCCGGCTGCTCAGGCTGTTCATCGAGCTCAACCGGCTCGGCACCGCGGTGGTGATCGCCACTCACGATCTCGGCCTGATGGAACAGGTCGACGCGCGCCGCATGATCCTGGCCGGCGGAAGGCTGGATATTTATGACTGAAGTATCGGCCGAACAGCTGCATGAAGACGCCGCCGAGCCCGCGACGACGACGCAGCGCGTCCAGCGCCGCATGGCGCCGATCGTGCCGGCGCAGAATATCGCCGGCCGCGCCTTGGTGCTGGTCATCGCCATCATGACCTTCCTGTCTTGCCTGACTTTCGGCGCCGTCACGCTGGTGCGCGACACTGCCTCGGTCTGGGAAAACCAGATCTCGCGCGAGGCGACGATTCAGATCAAGCCGGTCGACGGCCACGACATGGAGGCAGCCCTTGCCCAGGCCTCGCAGATCGTCGGCGAATTCCCCGGCGTGAAGGAAACCCGGATCATCGATCGCGACGCGACCGCGCGCCTTTTGGAGCCATGGCTGGGCTCGGGCCTGAATATCGACGAATTGCCGGTGCCGCGCCTGATCATCGTCACCATCGACGAGACCAGCCCGCCCGACTTTAGCGCCATCCGTGCGGCGCTCACGCCCAAGCTGCCGAGTGCTTCGCTCGACGATCACCGTACATGGGTCGACCGGCTGGTCGCCATGGCCCGCACCACGGTCACCATCGGCATCGCCGTGCTGGTCCTGATGCTGTCGGCGACGGTGCTGACCGTAGTGTTTGCGACGCGCGGCGCTATGGCGGGTAACGGCCATATCATCGAAGTGCTGCATTTCGTCGGCGCCGAGGCGCGCTTCATCGCGCGTGAATTCCGCTGGCATTTCCTGGTCACCGGCATGAAGGGTGCGGCCGCCGGCGGCGCAGCCGCGATCCTGGTTTTCATCGTCTTTTCCTGGTGGTCGTCGCGCAACATGGCAACGCCGCAGGCCGACCAGGCCACCGCTTTGTTCGGCAATTTCGCCATCGGATCGGCAGGCTATCTCGGCGTCGGGCTGATGGTGCTGGTGATCGGCGGACTGACGGCGGCGACCTCGCACGCCACCGTCGTCGCCTATCTCAGCGACATCGATGTCCGCCAGCCGGATGCGGGGTGACCCGTGAGGGCAGAAGCGAAAACAGTTCGGGGGCAAGGACAGGAATGGAAGGGACGATCACGGATCGAAAACCGACGTAACGCAATGTGCGCTTTTTTCCTTACCAAAAAGGCATTTCAGGATTAACCATAGGATGATGAACGCGCGGGAGTCGACCGGAACGGCTGGACAGATGCCAGTGGTGCGTTTGCGTGTGCGTACCGGGCTGGGCCGTTTGCGCACCGCCCTGCGTCTCGCCTCCCTCTGTCTACTGCTGCTGGTGGCCCTGTTTGCCGGTGGCTTCGGCTGGTTCGCCAGCAAGGTCAGCCACATGACGACCCCGACCAACCCGGCCAAGGCCGATGCGATCATCGTCTTGACCGGCGGTCAGGCCCGCCTCGACGCAGCACTCGATCTGCTTGCCTCCGGCAAGGGCGAGCGGCTGCTGATCTCAGGCGTGCATCCCTCTGCCAGCCGCCGCCAATTGCAGGCTGCTACCGGCGGCGACAAGGCGCTGTTTTCCTGCTGTGTCGACATCGACCGCGCCGCGCTCGACACGATCGGCAATGCCGAGGAAAGCGCTAAATGGGTGGAGAGCCACGCCTATGGCAGCGTCATCCTCGTCACCAACAATTACCACATGCCGCGCAGCCTGCTCGAGATGGGCCGCCTGCTGCATGGCGCCAGGCTTGAACCCTATCCGGTGGTCAACACCAATCTGGACAATGGCGACTGGCTGACCAAGCCGGAAGCGCTACGCGTGCTTCTGACCGAATACAGCAAATACCTGCTGGCGCTGGCGCGCGGCGTCGTCCCGGTCCGCCAGACCGCCGACAGCGTCGCTCTGGCCGAGGTTTCGACCGCCAAGGACTAAAGCAATTCCAGGAAAAGTGTGTAGCGGTTTTCCCGGGAAAAGCACGTACCCTTTCCCCTGGGAATTGCGTCCAAACAGACGACTCTGACGGCGCTCGATTACCCCTTGGCCGTGCCGTCTTCCGCGCCACGCAGCCGCGCAATCTCCTGTTCGAGGCTTTCAATCCGCTTGTCGCGTTCGGCGAGTGCGGCCGCGACATCGGCGGCCTCGAATCGCTGCGGAATGTGTTGCGGGCAATTGGCATCCCAGGCCGAGACGGTGAACAAGATGACCTGCTCGGGGCGCGCCTTGTAGTCCTGCGGCATCAGCCTTGCCAGAAGCTCGGCATCGTCCTCGACGACGCGCGCCGTGCCCCAGATCTTGACGCGCTGGCGATGCGCATAGTCGATCAGGAACAGGAATGCCTGGTTGTTGTCGGCGAGATTCCCCTGCGTGATGAACTGCCTGTTCCCGGAGAAATCGGCAAAGCCGATGGTCTTCTCGTCCAGCACCTTGAGGAAGCCGGCTGGCCCGCCGCGATGCTGGATATAGGGCTGACCCTCGCCATTTGCCGTCGAAAGGAAGACGCTGGTCTGCGCCGCGATGAAGTCGGCGAGGTCGGGCGTCATATGGACGCGCCATCCGCTGCGCTCCTCGGCGCTGGCATAGCCCTTGCGCGAACCTTTGCGGGTCTGGATCGCCTTGACCGTCGGCGTGAAGGCGACATCGCTGGTGAAAGTATGAGCATTCATGGAAGCCTCCGCGAGGCCGAAACACGGCCATTGTACGCGAAGAGGTAGGTCCTTCCATGTTTTGGATGTAGATGGCATAGTTGCAAGCTATCCTTCCAATTTCCGGAAGACACTATGGATCGTCTCGAAGCCATGTCGCTGTTCGTCGCCGCGGTGGAAGCGGGCAGCCTTTCCGCTGCCGGCCGCCATTTCGGCATTCCACTGGCAACGGTCAGCCGCAAGGTTTCCGACCTCGAGAAGCACCTTCAGGCGCGCCTGCTGAACCGTTCGACCCGGCAGCTCACGCTGACCGATGCCGGCCAGGCCTATCTCGCCGCCTGCCGCCGCATCCTCGGCGAGGTCGGCGAAGCCGAACGCACCGCTGCCGGCGAATACAGCACGCCGACCGGCGACCTGTTCATCACCGCGCCGGTCGTCTTTGGTCGCCTGCACGTGCTGCCTGTCGTCACCGAATTCCTGGCGGCTTATCCTCAAGTCAACATTCGCCTGACGCTGGCTGACCGGATAACCCAACTGGCGGAGGAACATCTCGACCTTGCCATCCGCATCGGCGAGCTTGCGCCTTCGAGCCTCATTGCCATCCGCGTCGGCGCGATCCGTCGCGTCGTGTGCGCCAGCCCCGCCTATATCGCCGCGCATGGCATGCCGCGGACGCCGGACGATCTGGCCGCGCATGAATGCATCAGTTTCGAAGGGCCTGCAGCGCTCGCCAGTTGGAGCTTTGCCGGCGACAAGGGCGAACTGATCGTGCCGATCCGCTCACGGCTGCGCGTCAACACGGCGGAAGCTGCAATCGATGCCGCGATTGCAGGCGCCGGGATGACGCGGGTGCTCTCCTACCAGATCGCGGACGCAGTACGTTCCGGCGTGCTCGTCCCGGTCTTGCGACCCTTCGAGCCGCAGCCGTGGCCGGTGAGCCTCGTCCATGCCGGCCAAGGCCTGCTGGCGGTGAAACTCAGGGCGTTCCTCGATTTCGCCGCTCCGCGGCTGAAGCAGCGGCTATTGCAGGCGACGTGGTGAGTTGAGACTGGCTTGGGTCAGTGGCGAGCCGGCCTATGTCAGGCATTGCGGCGTTTCCTTTTTGCCCGCGCTTGGTGTAACCAACGCACACCTCCTCAACGGGCCCTTCCCCGCATGCTCTATATCCGCTCGCTGGCGTTCAACTTAGTCTTCTATGTCAATCTGATCGTCCAGATGGTCCTCTGGACCCCTTACTACTTCCTCTCGCCACGCCATCGCGCCTGGTTCGTGCCGAAATTCTGGTCGCGCACCAGCCTGTGGCTCTACGACAAGATCGCCGGCACCAGGAGCGACATCACCGGCGTCCAGAACCTGCCGGAGGGCTCTTTCATCCTGGCGCCGAAACACCAGTCGTTTTGGGACGCGATCGCTTTCTTTCCGTTCCTCCACGACCCGCTTTATATCCTGAAGCGCGAGCTGACCTGGATCCCCTTCTTCGGCTGGTACATCCTGAAGATGCGGATGATCCCGGTTCACCGCGGCAGCCGCTCCAAGGCGTTGAAGCAGGTCGTTGCATCGACAAAGCAGGAGATGGGGCGCAATCCGCGCCAGCTGATTATCTACCCCGAAGGCACGCGCCGAGCGCCAGGCGACGAGCCGGCTTACAAATACGGCATTGTCGAGCTCTATACGCAGCTTGGCGTCCCGGTGGTGCCGGTCGCCCATGTCGCCGGCCTCTACTGGCCGCGCCGCAAATTCCTGCGCTTTCCCGGTACCATCAAGGCCCGCTTCCTGCCGCCGATTCCGCCCGGGCTCGGCAAGGACGAATTCATGGACCGGCTGATCGGCGATACGGAAGCCGCCTGCGACCAGTTGCTGATCGAGGCATCGCAGGCTCCTAACCCGCCGCAAATGCCGCCGACGGCGGTCAAGCGGCTGGCCGAACTCGCCGCGGCCGCCAAAGCAATTCCAGGAAAAGTGTGAGCGGTTTTTCCGTCCTGAATTGCGCCAAAACAAAAAAGACCAAAGCTTGATCTCTTCTGCGGGCCGGCTCAAGGCCACGCCGCCAGCGCCGTGGTCAGCACCAGCGTCGCCGCGAAGGCCAGATTGATGATCCGCGACGCCAGCGGCTGGCGCAGGGTGCGGGCGAAGGCCGCGCCGGCCAGCAGCCACAGCATATGGATGGCTACGATCAGCAGGGTGAGAACCGCCAGCCTGGCCGGGATGCCGAGAGCATCGGCGCCGGCTGCGGTCGCGGAGCCAGCAAGGACCGCAGCAATCGCCACATAGGCTTTCGGGTTGGCAACGGCGAGCAGGAAGCCGCCGAGGAAGGTCGGCAGAACCGCGCTGCTGTCACGCGCGGCCAGCGGCGGCGCTGTCGCTATTCTGTAGGCGAGGTAGAGAATATAGGCGGCGGAAGCGACCGCCAGCACTGGCGCTACGCCCGGCATCGAGGTGAGGATAGCCTTGATGCCGGTGGCCACGACCAGCAGCACCGCGACCGTGCCTAAAATGATCCCCGATGTGTAGTGAAGCGAATTGCGCAGGCCGAAGGCGGCCCCTATCGCCGTGACGCTGATCGTCGCCGGGCCAGGACTGCCCATGACGACGGTTGCCGCCAGCACCAGCGCCAGCAATTGCTGCCAGGGCTGCGCCTGCGAAAGAATGTCTGCGGCCATGCTGCCTCTTCTCCACAATAATGGAGAACAGTGTGGCAAGGCAGACAGCCGTCGTCTTGAACGATCGTGCCGAACCTGCGCGGCTAGGCGCTGGCCTTGTCCAGCGCCACGAGATCCTCCGCGCTGAGCTTCAGCGATGCGGCGCGCACCAGGCTGTCGACCTGGTCCAGCGTCGTGGCGCTGGCGATCGGCGCGGTGATGCCGGGCTGCGCCATCACCCAGGCGAGTGCTACTTCCGCCTGCTTGGCCGAATGGCGCGCCGCCACAGTGTCGAGTGCGGCCAGAATGCGCATGCCGCGCGCATTGAGATAAACCTTCACGCCGCCGCCGCGTTCACTTTTGCCGAGATCGGCCTCGCTACGGTATTTGCCGCTCAAAAACCCCTTGGCGAGGCTGAAATAGGTGATGACGCCGATATCCTCGGCCACGCACAGATCATGCAGCGGCCCGTCGAAGGATGAGCGGTCGTAGACATTGTATTCCGGCTGCAGCACGCTGTAGCGCGGCAGCCCGCGCAGGCTGGCAACATCGAGCGCGGCGCGCAGCAGGCCGGCGTCGAGATTCGAGGCGCCGATATGGCGGACCTTGCCGGCAGCGAGCAGCTTCTGGTAGGCGCCGAGCGTCTCTTCGTAAGGCGTGGTCGGGTCCGGCCAGTGCGACAAATAGAGGTCGATCACATCGGTCTGCAGCCGCTCAAGCGACGCCTCGACCGCCCTTTCGATATGGGCAGCGGACAGATCCTTCTTGCCTTGTCCCATATCCGAGCCGACTTTGGTGATGACGATGATGTTGTCACGGTTGCCGCGGCTTTTCATCCATTTGCCGATGATGGTCTCGGACTCGCCGCCCGCGTGGCCCGGCACCCAGCGCGAATAGGCATCGGCCGTATCGATAGCGTTGAGGCCGGCGTCGCCGAACCGGTCGAGCAGGTCGAAGGAGGTCTTCTCGTCCGCGGTCCAGCCGAAGACATTGCCGCCCAGGACCAGCGGCGCGATGGAAAGGTCGGTTTGACCGAGACGGCGTTTTTGCAAGACGGGGCTCCGTGGGCTGGCGGCGGGCGACCCGAATGCTTCGGGCCGCAGCTAAGCTAGGTCTCGCCGCGCCGAGGTCAAAGGCCTCAGCCAATTTTCCCAGCGGGCCATCGCTTCACAAAGGCGCGAGCGCTTCGCCTGCAGGCTCGCCGTGGTCTACCGGCTCACGAGGCGATCCGCTTCGCCACCTCTTCCAGCCAGTGGTCGCTGATACCCAGCGCCGCGAGATGCTGCAGCGTGTTGAGCACATAGTCCTCGTTGTTTCCGGACTGGCCGACGGCGCC
Organism: Mesorhizobium sp. M0029; assembly: GCF_040323735.1. Lineage (NCBI taxonomy): Bacteria > Pseudomonadati > Pseudomonadota > Alphaproteobacteria > Hyphomicrobiales > Phyllobacteriaceae > Mesorhizobium > Mesorhizobium sp. M0029. The sequence continues at coordinate 40,955 of NZ_JAMYVF010000003.1, read as the reverse complement.
ACGGATAACACCTGCCGCATGCGCGGCATCGAGCCCGCCGGCATACTGCTCATGCTGGCGGTCGACGATATAGGCGACCGCTTTCACTCTCTCTCCCGCGGCCGCACCATTCACGTCGAGACTGATATCGAGCACACGCTCGAGATAGACGCTGGTCACCAATTCGCGCTCGCGCAGATAGGTCAGCACCTCATCGCGCAGCTCGCCGGGCACGCGAAACGCCAGCCCGATGCAGGAGCCGCCACGGTCGAGGCCTAGCACCAGGCCCGGCCGCTGGCGCGTGCCGCGATGCACGAAGGAATAGACGCACAGCGACCGGCGGTAGCCGTAAAGCCGCGCGCGCCGTGTCTCGACATGGGCGAATCCCGGTCGCCAGATCAGCGAGCCGTAGCCAAAAACCCAAAAATCGCCCATATCGCCAAGCCTGATTGCACGAGAGTGACGCCGCCGCATCGGAATCGGTGCTCTTCTGTTCTTTTTGCTTGTTGCGTAAGCCACAGTCCACCCGCAACACGCCCGCGTTAATGAAAGCCGCAGCATGACGTCAAGTGACGAGCGTCCGTCGAAGTTTCGCCACCGGCTGATGTGGCTCGCTGCCTTGGTCGTTATGCTGTTCGGCGCCTACAGCGCGGTCTGGTTCTACGTCGCCGGTCGCGTCAGCAGCGAAGCCGACAAGGCGGTGGCCTCGCTCAAGGACAAAGGCATCGAGGCCGGCTGCGCCAACCTCACCGTCAGCGGCTACCCCCTGCGTTTTGCCATCTCCTGTGACAATCTGGCTTACGAGGACGACGCCAGAAACGTTGCCGCCTCGGCAGGCAGCTTCAACTTCGTTGCAGAACTCATCCGGCCTTTGTCGCCTGCCGCCGAGTTGCGTGGGCCACTGCGGACCTCGGTGCCCGGGATGGCGCCGCTATGGATCGATTGGGACAATCTGCAGGCGAATGCCAAGCTCTCCTGGCCCTTGCCACGCAGCATTTCGCTGCAGGCCGAGAGCTTGTCCGGCCAGACCGATCCGGCCGACGACACCGACCCGGTTTCACTGTTCAGCGCCGGAACGGCGGCGGGCGAGTTGCGGCCGGACGGTCAGGACCTTGGCTATACCGGAAGCTTCACCGATCTTGAGATCGACGCCGACGCGATCGGCGGGCGCGTGCTGCCGCCGCTCGACGGCAGCGGCGACGCGACGCTGAAGAACGGCGTCGCGCTGATGAAGACGCAGGCCAGGAGCCTGCGCGGCCAGGCGGTCGGCATCCACAAGCTCGATCTGTCGTCGGGAACCGCGCGCATCACCGTCTCCGGCCCGGTGTCGGTCGACGCCAACGGCCTGGTCAATGCCGACCTGACGATCAAGCTGCAGGATCCCAAAGCCGTGGCGGCAATCCTCGCCACCGCAGTCCCCGAGCAGAAGAGCCAGATCGAGCAAGGCTTTGCCGGTCTGGCGCTGCTCGGCGACGAACCGTCGATGCCGCTCAAGGTGGTGAAGGGCAAGGCCTCGCTCGGCTTCATTCCGCTGGGCAAGATCAAGCCGCTCGATTAGAGCAATTCCAGGAAAAGTGTGAGCGGTTTTCCGTCCGGAATTGCGTTAAAACAAAGAGATAGAGCATGATCGCAAAGAGCGGGAATGGCTTTTGAAGAGAGATCATGCTCGAGCAAGCCGACGCATGAACCGACCGGTGAAACTGCTGAGCGTTGGCGCGCTGACGCTGGATACCATCCTGCGCGTCGAAACCCTGCCCACGCATCAGGGCAAGTTCATCGCCTCGGACGGCATCCAGATCGCCTCGGGCATGGCGACAAGTGCTGCCTGCGCCGCCCGCCGTCTCGGCGCCGAGGTGTTCCTGTGGGCAAGTGCAGGTGACGATGCCGTCGGCGACCAATTGCTGGCCGGCATCGAGGCCGAGGGCGTCGATTGCGGCTTTGTCCGCCGCGTCGAAGGCGCCCGCTCGGCGCTGGCCGCGATCCTGGTCGACGCTCATGGCGAGCGCATCATCGTGCCCTTCTACGACCCAAAGGCGCAGGCCGACCCCGAGGCGGTGCCTGTCGCCGATCTTTCCGGCTTCGATGCCGTGCTGGTCGATGTGCGCTGGCCGGGCGCCGCCGCTCTTGCCTTGACCGCCGCGCGCAGCGCCGGCCGTCCCGCCATCCTCGACGCCGACACGGCCACGCTCGAAGTGCTGGAGCGTCTGCTGCCATTGGCCTCGCACGTCGTCGCTTCGGAGACGGCGGCACGCATTGTCTGCGGCCACGCGCTGGACCCCGAAACCGCCTGTGCCGACCTCGCCAGCCGCACCGATGCCTTCGTGGCGGTGACCGGCGGCGCCGCGGGAAGCTGGTGGCATGACCGGTCCGCCGGATGCGTGCGCCACATCGCGGCGCCGAAGATCAAGGCGGTCGACACGCTTGCCGCCGGCGACGTGTTTCACGGTGCCTTTGCCGTCGGGCTTGCCGAAGCCATGCCTATCGAGCAGGCCTTGCGCTTTGCCAGTGCTGCCGCCGCGCTCAAATGCCAACGCTTCGGCGGCCGGCTGGGAGCGCCAAACAGGGCCGACACAATGGCCATGCTCGAAGCGACGTGGCCCGCTTGAGGGAACTTAGCTCTTCGCCGGATGTTCCACCGCCTGGCGGCCAAAATCCGGCACGTCGATGTCCTGGCCGGCCTCGATGATCGAACGGCGAACGGCCCGGGTGCGGGTGAACAGGTCGAACAGCTTGTCGCCGTCGCCCCAGCGGATCGCCCGCTGCAGCGAGGCGAGGTCCTCCGAAAAGCGCGCCAGCATTTCCAGGATGGCATCCTTGTTGTGCAGGCACACGTCGCGCCACATGGTCGGGTCGGAGGCGGCCAGACGGGTGAAGTCGCGGAAACCGGAAGCCGAATATTTGATCACTTCCGACTTGGTCACCGATTCCAGATCGTCGGCCGTGCCGACGATGTTGTAGGCAATGATGTGCGGAAGATGCGAAACGATGGCCAGCGTCATGTCATGATGCTGCGGGTCCATCGTGTCGATGTTGGAGCCGCAGCGCCGCCAGAATTCCGACAGCTTTTCCAGCGCGGCCGGATCGGTTCCCGGCAGCGGCGTGAAGATGCACCAGCGGTTTTCGAACAGGTCGGCGAAACCCGCATCCGGGCCCGATTTCTCCGTACCTGCCAGCGGGTGCCCCGGAATAAAGTGCACGCCGTCCGGTACATAGGGCTGCATTTGCGCAATGACCGAGGCCTTGGTCGAACCGACATCGGTGAGGATGGCGCCCTTTTTCAGCGCCGGCGCGATCTCTTGCGCCACCTCGCCCGACGATCCCACTGGCACCGAGACGATGATCAGGTCGGCATTGCGGACCGCTTCCCTGGCGTCGGTGGTGTAGCTCTCGCCAAGACCGAGCTCCTTCGCCCGTGCCAGCGTGGTCGGGCTGCGCGTCGCGATGGCGACATGGCGGGCCAGGCCCTCGCGGCGGATGATGCGGGCCAGCGACGAGCCAATCAGGCCGATGCCGACCAGCGCGATCTTTTCAAACATCGGTGAAGTCATTGTTTCAGCTTTTCAGGAATGTCGTGAGGGCATCGATGACGCCGCGATTGGCTTCTTCGGTGCCGACGCTCATGCGCAGCGCATTGGGAAAGCCATAGCCGGTAACGCGCCGCAATATATAGCCGCGCTGGGTGAGGTAGTCGTCCGCCGCCTCAGCCGAATGCCTCTTGTCGTCGGGAAAGTGGATGAGGACGAAATTGCCGACGCTGGGCGTCACGCGCAGCCCAAGCTCCGTCAGCTCTTCATTCAGCCAGGTAAGCCAGGTCTCGTTGTGCAACGAACTGCGCTCGACATGGGCGCGGTCGCGGATGGCGGCAATGCCGGCCTCGATCGCTGTTGCGTTAACGTTGAAAGGGCCGCGGATACGGTTGATGGCATCGACGATGTGCAGTGGGCCATACATCCAGCCGATGCGCGCGCCGCCAAGGCCGAGCTTGGAGAAGGTGCGGGTCATGACCACATTCTGTGCGCTGCCCGCCAGCTCGATGCCGGCCTCGTAGTCATTGCGCCTGACATATTCGGCATAGGCCGCGTCGAGCACCAGAAGCACGTTGCCCGGGAGCGTGGAATGCAGGCGGCGGACCTCCTGGAACGGCAGATAGGTGCCGGTCGGATTGTTGGGATTGGCGAGGAAGATGATTTTGGTCCGCGGCGTCACCGCGGCCAGGATCGCGTCGACGTCGGCGCGCTCCTCGGTTTCCTTCACAGCAACCGGCTTGGCCCCCGCCGACTGAATGTAGATCTTGTAGACCATGAAGGCATGTTCGGTAAAAATCGCCTCATCGCCTGGCGCCAGATAGGTCTGCGCCAGCAGGCCCAAAATCTCGTCGGAACCGTTGGAGCAGATGATGTTTGCCGGGTTGAGGCCATGCACCTCGGCGATCGCCTCGCGCAGCCGGCGGGCGGTGCCGTCGGGATAGACATCGAGCTTGCCAGCCACTTCGCGCGCGGCCTCGATCGCCTTCGGCGACGGGCCGAGCGGGTTCTCGTTCGACGACAATTTATGGACCTTGGCAACGCCGGCCGGTGCCGTGCTCTTGCCCGGCACATAGGCGTCGATGTCCATAATGCCCGCGCGGGGCGTCGGTCGTGCCTTGTCCGCTGTCTTGTCCATGTCGCAAATCCATCGAGAATGCCTCCGTCCGGAGGCCGCAGCGGAAATACAAGCCGTAGCCGCGAATGTCGAGAGGCGGGCAATAGCTGGCCGTTGACGCCGGGCCGCACGAGTTCTAGAAGAACGCAACAGTTCCGTGGTGATTTGGCCGGTCGGCTTGCAGCCACGTTAAACAACTCGCTAAAGGGCCGTTTGCGTGACGTAACCGGCTTTGCGATCGCATTGCCGGTTTTTTATTGCCTGACGGCGGGCAAGGAGAGTCACATGGCCGCGCTCCGCGCTACAAAAACCAACAACGAGGCCGACAACCCGTCGAGCCCTGTGTTGCGTTTTGGCCCTGACAAGCCGCTGAAGCTTGACGCCGGCACGCTTTTGTCGCCGTTCCAGATCGCCTACCAGACATATGGCGCCCTCAACGATGCCCGCACCAACGCCATCCTGGTCTGCCACGCGCTGACCGGCGACCAGCATGTCGCCAGCACCAATCCGGTGACCGGCAAGCCCGGCTGGTGGGAAGTGCTGATCGGTCCCGGCAAGATCATCGACACCAACCGCTTCTTCGTCATTTGCTCCAACGTCATCGGCGGCTGCCTCGGCTCCACCGGTCCGGCCTCGACCAATCCCGCCACCGGCAAGCCCTACGGCCTCGACCTGCCAATCATCACCATCCGCGACATGGTGCGGGCGCAACTGATGCTGGTCGACCATTTCGGCATCGAAAAGCTGTTTTGCGTGCTCGGCGGCTCGATGGGCGGCATGCAGGTGCTGGAATGGGCGTCATGCTATTCCGAGCGCGTCTTCTCGGCCCTGCCGATCGCCACAGGCGCACGCCATTCCTCGCAGAACATCGCCTTCCACGAGGTCGGCCGCCAGGCTGTCATGGCTGATCCGGACTGGCATGGCGGCAAATATTTCGAGCACGGCAAGCGCCCGGAAAAGGGGCTCGCCGTGGCGCGCATGGCCGCCCACATCACCTATCTGTCGGAAGCCGCCCTGCATCGGAAATTCGGCCGCAATCTGCAGGACCGCGAAGCGCTGACCTTCGGTTTCGACGCAGATTTCCAGATCGAAAGCTATCTGCGCCACCAGGGCATGACATTCGTCGACCGCTTCGACGCCAACTCCTACCTCTACATGACCCGTTCGATGGATTATTTCGACCTCGCAGCCGACCATGGCGGCCGGTTGGCAGATGCCTTTGCCGGGACCAAGACCCGCTTCTGCCTGGTGTCCTTCACCTCGGACTGGCTGTTCCCGACCGAGGAGAGCCGCTCGATCGTGCATGCGCTCAACGCCGCCGGCGCCTCCGTCTCCTTCGTCGAGATCGACACCGACCGCGGCCATGATGCCTTCCTGCTCGATGAACCCGAACTGTTTGCCGCCATCAAGGGCTTCATCGGCTCGGCGGCCCGCGCAAGGGGGCTCGCCTCATGAGCGTCAATGGCAGCCAGCGCGTCGACCTCGAAGTCGTGGCCAACCTGATACCGCCGCAGTCGCGGGTGCTCGATGTCGGCTCCGGCGACGGCCTGCTGCTCGAACTCCTGCAGGAGACCAAGCAGGTCGACGGCCGCGGGCTGGAGCTGTCACAGCGCGGCGTCAATGAATGCGTGGCGCGCGGTCTCTCGGTCATCCAGGGCGATGCCGATACCGACCTCGAATTCTATCCGGACAAGGGTTTTGACTTCGTCGTCCTGTCTCAGACGCTGCAGGCGACCCGCAACCCGAAGCTGGTGCTCGACGAGCTGCTGCGAATCGGCAACCGCGCCATCGTCTCCTTCCCCAATTTCGGCCACTGGCGGGTGCGGCTGTCGCTGTTCGTCAATGGCCGGATGCCGGTGACCGCGGACCTGCCCTATTCCTGGTACGACACGCCCAACATCCATTTCTGCACCATCCGCGACTTCGTCAATCTGGTCGAGGAACTCGGCGCTTCGGTCGAGAAAGCCACCGCGCTCGACGGCAACGGCCAGAAGATCGGCCTGTCGATGCCATGGTGGTTCTGGAATTTCTTCGGCCAGCAAGCGGTGTTCTTGCTGAAGCGGTAGTTTGCCCCTATTCCAGCACGTCCGTCGCCTTGTGCGGGTGCTGAACGCCATCGGCGATGATCACATCGGCGTGGGAGTTGTCGGTGCGCAAGGCCAGAATCTCGCGATAGGCTGATGAATCGTACCAGCCCCACGCATGCGCCCTGTCCGGAAACTCGATGACGATCAGATGCCCGGGCCATTCGTTTTCGACCACGTCCATGTCGCCGCCGTGGACAAGGAAGCGGCCGCCGAACGGCTCCAATGTGGCGTCGATCCTCTGCAGATACACGACAATCTGCGGGCCCATTGTGACTTGACGCATATGGGCGACGGCGTAGGCGGCCATGGCTGAACTCCCTGTGAGATCGAAGCCCGACGACCGGCTTCGTTGGCGCAATCTGCAGACATGATGGCCATCGGTCGATTACGTCTGGGGTAATCGGCCGGCTTACCGGCGTCCTGGCTCAACAGTTTGTGATGACATTGCCGCTGGTTTTTTGTAGCGTCGAATCGAATGCCATCCCGGGGTAAGGCTTGGACGGCGACCATCAAAACCTCCGGCCTCCAGGCATTTCGGGGCACAATCGAAGCAACATGTCCAAGGCAACCGACCTCGCTCCGCTGATCTCGGTGATCACACCGACGCACAATCGCCGCAGTAAGGTGGTGCGCGCCGTGGAGAGCGTGCTGGCGCAGAATTTTCCCCGGTTCGAACACATTGTCGTCGATGACGGCTCGACCGACGGTACGGCAGCCGCACTTGCCGAAATCCGCGATCCACGGCTGATCTATGTTGGCTCGAAATGGCGCGGCGCCAATGCCGCCCGCAATGCCGGCATCGAGCGGGCGCAGGCGCCGGTGGTGACATTCCTCGATTCCGACGACGTCTATTTGCCGGATCGCCTGGCGCGGACGCTGGAGCAGTTCGACAACAATCCCTCGCTCGAAGTGCTGATCAGTTCCTTCGTGTCGCTGAAGGGCAATCGCCGCACCAACTGCGTCAACCGCGAGGCGCTGCTGAGCCGCGACTCGCTGGAGCGGGCCCTTGTCGCGCAGACCATCTTCATTGCCGGGTCGGCAATCACCGCCCGGCGCGAGTCGCTGCTGGCCATCGGCGGCTACGACAGTGACGTCACGCGCATGCAGGATCGCGAATTGTTGCTGCGCTTTGCCCGTCGCAGCGGCGCGCAGCTGTCCGAAGTGATCGACTGGAAAAAGTACAACTCGGAGAATTCGATCTCCGGTCGCCGGGACGGCTATGTCGAAGCCTATGCGAGCTTGATCGACAAGCACCCCTATATCGCCGACCGCTACCCCTACATTCCGCCTTACATGATCGCCCGGCAGCTCATCGCCGATGCACTCAAGGGCAGGGTTTCGCAGGCGTTCTCCGGCTATATGGCCAACCGGTCGTCGAAGGCGCTTGGCTATTCGCTGCCGCAGCTGTTGCGTGGCTATGTCGGCGGCCGGCGCTGGCGCCGCGATCTCTATGCCGAATTTCGCGACAAATACGGTGCACGGCCGGCCTGAAGTTTGCCGACAAGCCGCGCAGCGGCTTTCCCCTCCGAACTGCCTCAAACCTCATTTGTCGAGTTCCGGCAGATATGGGTCGGAATATAGCCGCCGGTCGCGTTCGCCCTGTAGGCAGTCCATGGGTGCAGCGGCATCGATCGGGACCGTGGTCGCATCGGCGATGCCGCTCACCTCCAGGATCAGCTTGCGGCGTATGGCGGTGGCGAATTCCGAGGCCGCATAGATCGGCAACACGAAGGAGCCGGGCCCACCGGTGACGCAGTCGTCATAATACTGGTCGAGATGGCTGAAGGTCGGCGACGGGCTGATCAGGATCGGCAGGCCGTTGATGACGATGCCCTTGGCCACCGCCGCATCGCGTGTCGTGGCGACGGGCAGCCCGGTGTTGTTGGGACCGTCGCCGGAAATGTCGATGACGCTGCGTGGCGCATCGAACCCCGTGCCCTCGAACAGCCCGGCGCCGAAGGCAAGCGCACCGGAAATCGAGGTGCCGCGAAAGCTGCGGAACGGCCGCGCTTCTATTCTGTCGGCGAAGGCGTTGGCGCTCTCTGCGCTGTCGATCACCTGCCAGGCGATGACGCCATCCTCGCGCACGACGCCCGCCCATTCGAAATAGGCAAGCGCGATGCGCCCGGTGGTTCCCGAGCGCACGGCCTTGATGAAATCGGGATGCCTGAGGGCCTCGACATAGCCAGCGCGCTGCAGCGCGAACTCCCTCTCGTCCATCGACTGTGAGATGTCGACGGCCAGCACCAGTTCGACATCCACGGCAACGGCCGGGGCAGCCACGGGCGTGGTGCAGGCAAGGCAGGCAAGCAGGCTGAGCGCATCGAGCATGGCCGCACCACCGATATTTCGATCCGTGATCTTCGCCGCGATCGCGGCGAAATAAAGCCCCTTCTACTTCTTTCGCCGCACGGCCGCTTTCGGCGGCGGGTCGATGGCGCCGGTCCTGACTCGGGCGGGTTTCAGTGGCGCAGCACCCGTATCCTTCACGATGTTCAATGCGCGTGGAAAGAAATGATCATTGTGCAGTCCGCGCCCGATGTTGAGGATCGCGGTTTCCGGCAGGCGTTTCTCCAACATGGACAGCACCCTTCGTAGCGAAGGACCATCGAACGCGTCCATCGCTTCGTCGATGATCACCCATTTCGGCTGCCGCAAGGCGAGCCTGGCGAAGGCCAGCGAGCGTTGTTCGTCATCGTTGAGTTCACGCTCCCACCGTGCGGAACGGTCGAGCGAGGATGACAGCCGCTCGAGCCCGACCTCGGCCAGCACCGCCCCAAAATCAGCATCGCCAGCCGGCGCCGAGCCATTCGGATGCAGCACTTCGCGTAACGTGCCGGCAGGAAAATACGGAACACGCGGCACGAAAATCGGCGTTTCTCCGGCCGGCAAGCCGATCCGCCCGCTGCCCCAGGGCCAAAGGCCGGCAATGGCGCGGAAGAACAATGTCTTGCCGGCGCCTGGATCGCCGGTGATCATGACGCGCTCACCGGGATGGATCTCGACATGGCTGTCTGAAAGTTTGGTGCAGCCCTCCGGCGAGGCCACTTGGAGCTTCTCGAAGGTCAGGCTGCCATTGGCGTTATCGCCGAATTCGATGCGCTTTTCCTTGTCGTGCAGCACATCGGTATCATCGAGCGCAATGCGGAAGTCGGCAACGCGCATCAGCGTGGCGCGCCAGTCTGCGATGCCGCCGATATTGTTGATGAACCAGCGCAGCGACGAGTGCACCTGGTTGAAAGCGCCGACCGCCATCATCAACCCGCCAAAGCTGATATCGCCTGAAAAATAGACCGGCGATGCCACCAGGATCGGCGCCACCACGGTGATCCACCCATAGGTATCGGTCACCCAGGAAAGGTTGATCTGCGCTTTGTAGATGTTTCGCATCGCGCCCAGCACCGTGCCAAGGTCGATTTCGAGCCGTCTCTTGGCATCGGCTTCGCCGTGATAGAGCGCGATGGCGTCGACATTCTCGTTGACGCGCACCATCCCGGAACGCAGCTCGGCCTCGCGGGTGTAGCGGTCGCTGTTGAGGCGGATCAGCGGCCGCCCGACCAGCCAGCTCAGCCAGGAGGCGATGCCGGCATAGAGGAACGCGGCCCAGACCATGTAGCCCGGTATCGCCAGCGACCAGCCGTTGATGTGGAAGACGAAGCCCGACGAGAGTTGCCAAAGCACGCCGACGAACGACACCAGCAGGATGAAGGATTGCAGCAGGCCGACGCCGAGGTCCGTCGACAGATCGGACAGATGCGCGGCATCCTGCTGCATGCGCTGGTCGGGATTGACGCCGATGGCGCCGGCATTGGCGAGCCGGAAGGCCCGCGCCGGCCGCATCCATTGGTCGATCAGGTCGAGCGTCAGCGCCTCGCGCAGCTTCAGCCGGATCATCTGGTTGAGCCAGGTCTGAGCGATGTTGAGCAGCAGCAGCGTGCCGGCAATCACGGCAAAGATCATCAGCTGATGCAGGAAGGCCGCCATGTCGCGACGCGCCAGCGCATCGTAGAAAGGCTGGTTCCAGCGGTTGAGCAGAACCTGGCCGATCGACGTCGCGACGATGACCGCCATAATGCCGACCGACGTCCAGACCAGCCACTTGCGCACCGGTGAGCCTATCAGCGCCCGTTTGATCGTCGCCACCTGATCGCGCAGGCTGCTGGCATCGACGGTTACCGGCTGAGCGGCGGCGGACTTGTCCGGTTGATCAGCCATGCACGAGGTCCTTGCGTTCAGAAGCGTTGCTGAAACCAGATGGAGAGACTTGAAGGCATCCGCCGCTCAAACGGACCGCGAATGCATCTGCGACAGATAGGTGGGAAAAACCCACGCAACACCAGTTTTCATGATGATCACGAAGGTGTCACCTGACGCGTCGTCGATGTCACCCCTTCCGCCCGGCGGCCAAGCCGCGTCGCACCGTGCGGTGACAGTACCGGCACGAAGACACGGCGCGAAGCGCGCTGCGCGACCGGCACGCCCTGATAGAGCCGCTTCTGCGCCTCGACCACGATGACGCCGGAAAAGATCGGCCAGAACCGCCGGCCGGCGCGCTCCAGCACATTGTGGAACCGCATCATGAAGCGCCGCGGCGATGGCGGGAAGAACAGCGCGTCGGACCAGGAAGCCGGCGTGAAATTCGCCTCGCGCAGCAATTCTGTCAGCTGGCCGCGCGAGAACGGCCGGCCATTGCCGAACGGCGTGTGCTCGAACCGCGCCCAGACACCGCGCCGGTTGGGCACGACGATGACGACGCGCCCTGCCGGCGACAGCACCCGCCAGATCTCGTTCAGCGTCTCGCGCGGGTTTTCGACATGTTCGAGCGAATGCACGAGCAGCATGCGGTCGATGCAGGAATCGACCAGCGGCAATTCCTCGTCGAAGACCAGCGCCGTAGCCGTCGGCCCGTTCGCCGGCCAGACGACGGCGCCTTGCGTAGCAGGCATGAAGGCAAACACCCGCTCGGCATCGGTGCCGAACCGCTCCAGCCACGGCAAGGTATAGCCGAGCCCGACCAGCCGCTCATTCGGCACTGTTGCCCATATTGAGGACAGCGCCATGGTGATCGAGCGTTCAGCCAGGCGGCCGAGCGTGGTCGAATAGAAGGAGCGGAGATCGACGATATCGGAATGCATGCGCGGGACGGTAGCTGCGATGCCGCCGAAGTTCAACAAAGCCGCCAGGCTCTGCAAAGCTAGATGACATCAGCGGCCAAGCGCCCTATGTCTGCGCCAACAGATGGAGAGATGCCAATGCCGGTCGAAATCGAACAATTCATGTGCCGCAGCGACAATTTCGGTGTGCTGGTGCATGACCCGAAAAGCGGCGAGACCGCCATTATCGACGCACCCGAAGAAGCGCCGATCATTGCCGCTATCGAGCGTACCGGCTGGAAGCCGACGATGATCCTGACCACCCACCACCATGTCGACCATGTCGAGGCCAATCTGGCGCTGAAGGAGCGCTTCAAGCTGCGCATCGTCGGACCGGAGGCGGAAAAGGAAAAGATCCCCGGCATCGACGAGACCGTCGGGCAAGGCTCGGTCGTCCATCTCGGCGGTGAGCGGATCGATGTCATCGCCACGCCCGGCCACACTGCGGGCCATGTCTCCTATCATTTTCCGGCCTCGAAAGTGGCGTTCACCGCCGACACTTTGTTCGCGCTCGGCTGCGGCCGGCTGTTCGAATGCAAGCCGCCGGTGATGTATGAGTCGCTGAAGAAGCTCGTCGCACTCCCGGCCGACACGGTCATCTATTGCGGCCATGAGTATACGCTTTCGAACGCCCGCTTTGCGTTGACCGTCGACCCGACCAATTCGGCGCTGAAAGAACGCGCCGCCAAGATCGAGACCCTGCGCGCCGACAACAAGGCGACGCTGCCGACCACGATCGGCGAGGAATTGTCGACCAATCCGTTCCTGCGCTGGCACGACCCGGCGATCCGCAAGCATCTCGGTATGGAGGCGGCCTCCGACGCCGAAGTGTTCGCGGAAATCCGCAAGCGCAAGGACAATTTCTGAGCATCATTCCGGGATCAGCCATGACCAGCGCCGCTGAAATCATCGCCACGCTCGGCCTCAAGCCGCATCCGGAAGGCGGCTGGTATGCCGAGACCTTTCGCGACGGCGCCGGGCGCGGCCATTCGACGGCGATCTATTTCCTCCTTGAACAGGACCAGATTTCGGCCTGGCACCGGGTCAAGGACGCGGCCGAGGTCTGGCACTTCCATGCCGGAGCGCCGCTGGCGCTGTCGATGTGCGAGGAAGGTAGTCCAATGCTTAACCAGGTGATCGAGCAGGTGCTCGGCATTGAGCTTGCGGCGGGCGAGCGGCCGCAGATCGTCGTGCCGGCCGGCTGGTGGCAATCGGCGCGCAGCCTCGGCGAATGGACGTTGGTCGGCTGCACCGTGGCGCCGGGCTTCGACTTCGCCGCGTTTGAAATGGCCGAGCCGGGCTGGCAGCCTTAGGCCAGAAGAAAACCAAGAGTTATGCAGAGCTGGGCGGCATAGTAGAGCACCCAGACCGCATAACGGATGCCGGCGCGATAGGGTGCTATTGCCGGAACCAGGAATTTCTCCGCGGCAAGCAGCCCGTCCGATGCCATGAACATAACAGCGCCGCCGATGACCCACGGATTGGCGAGCGTCAACGCCGAGATGCCCATCGCCAGAATGGCCGCGATATAGATGGCGATCGGCACCCGCAGGCCGGGACTGACACGGCGCCAGAGCGCCGCCAGCATGACGACTGCGAAGGCCGCCATGGCAAGCGCGATGGCGCCGCGCCATGTCTCGGTGCTGAGCACATCCAGCCCGCCGCCGCCGAGCAGGAAGAGCGGCACATAGAGGACATGCGCCGCAAGGAAGCTGGCCAGCCCGCCGAGGAAGGCCTTTTCGCCGTCACGCGACAGGAAGGCATCGCCGACGGCGCTGAGCGCCAGCGCAGAGACGAGCAACAGCGGCCCACCTTGCATGAAGGCCAGCGCCGCAAGCATGGCCACGGCCAGCGTCTTTGCCGCCGAGCGGGCCAGCGTCGGCCGCATATCCAGGGTGAAGGCGTAGATCACCGCCGCCACCAGCGAAAAAATCAATGTTGCATTTGCGTTGGCGTCGATGCCGCCGGCAAACGGCATCGTCATGCGCTTGCCCCGCCAGTTGCCGCCTTGCGCAGGAACAACGATTTCGCCGCCAGCGCCGCGCCGCCGGTGATCAGTACGCAGGCCGCCAGGATACGCAGCGACGGCTCGGCAACGCCCGCCGCGATCAGCACCAATGTCGACAGCAGTGGCGCCGCATAGCTTGCCGCGCCGAGCACCTGGATGTTGCCTCGTTTGACGCCGATATCCCAGGCGTAGAAGGCGGCACCCACCGGCATCAACCCCAAACCAACCACCGCCAGCCACTGGCCGGGGCCATCGGGCAGCACCGTCTTTTCCAGCAGAAGATGGCAGATGAGGGACAGGGCTGCCGTGGCGGCGCAGAACCAGGTGACAATCGAGGTCGGCACCGCCGGAAAGCGCCGCGACAGCAGCGAATAGGACGACCACAGCAGCGCACAGACGGCCGCCATCGCATAGCCGAAGGTGTAGCGAGCATCGAAGGCGAGGCCGCCACCCTTGGTGACGATCAGCACGGTCCCGGCGAGCCCGAGCAGCGCGCCGACGACATGGTTCCAGGCCAGCTTCTCGCCCGGCATCAGCGCTGATCCCAGCACGATCAGCAGCGGCCACAGATAGGCGATCAGGCTTGCCTCCACCGCCGGCGCGTTGCGCAGCGCGGTGAAATAGAAGAAATGGTAGCCGAACAGTCCGGCAATGCCGATCACCCAGACCTGGCGTGGGATCTTCAGGCTTTTATCGGCCGCCGGCATGAACAGCCGGGCAACCATCCCGACCGCGGTGCCGATGGTGAAGGTGATGGCCGAGAGCAAGAATGGCGGCACGGCGCCCGACGCATCGGTGAGCAACGCCAGCAGCGCCCACATGGCGACCGCCGAGAAACCGATCAGTGTTGCGCGCCCCATGCCCGTCTCCGGCGACTCGCCCCATTCTATTCGGGTGGGCGCGTCTATTCAGTAGCTTCGAACCGCCCCGCGCTGACAGTCAAGGTGCCGATCTGCGTCCCGACCGTGGCGTGGATCGGCGCATATATGCCGGTTTGGCCGAGCGGTGCAAACGTCACCATCATCTGGCTCTTCTTCTTCAGGTAATTCAGCGCCTTGCGGCCCTTGCGGTAGCCTGCCACCGGCTCGAAGCTCATCTTGCAGGTAACGGTGTCGCCCTTGTAGCCCTTGACCGAGATCGATCCTTTCGAGGCGTAGGTCAGCGTCAGGTCGGCGCGCATCTCGCCGTCATAGAATTTCACCTTGCGCCCACAGACCTGGTCGAGGCTGTCAGCATGGATGACGGTAGCCGCCATCGGATCGAGCACCGATGCCAGATCGTTGCTGCCCAGCGGTATCCAGTTTTTGGGATTGCGCTTTTTCGGCTCGGGAATGACCTGGGTGGCGGTCACCGCGCCATTGGCAAAGCGGATATCGACCATGGAAGCCTTCTTGCCGGACTTATAATCGGCGCGAAATACCTGCGGCTGCATCTGCTTGCCCAGAATCTTGCCCTTTGACGAGATCGTGCCGCTCGTGTCGTCGAACAAGGTGGCGAGACCGGCGCTGGAGACGGTGCCCTCTATGGAATAGCTATCGCCTTCGTAGTGGCTGGAAAATGTCGCCTTGGCCACGGAAAGGCCGAGGAACGACACCGTGTATTCGCCCTTGAAGGACTGTGCGGTGGCTGCGGGCGCGGCGGCAAGGATTGATGTCGGCAAGGCGGCGACAAGTATGGCGACAACGGCATGTGACGGGCGAAGCATGGCGGGCTCGGTCCTTGATTTTTTAACCGGAGGCGGGCGACTCCGGCTTGAATGTCCCTGTCCGACCGCTTATAGGCTGAATTCCGGCCTTTATGTGAAACGCCCGTCACAGTCGTGGGCAAGCCGGAGCTTGACGCATTGGCGAAATGCAACTAAGGAACGCCAACTTTTCCATAAGGCCGCCTGACTGAAACCGCGCGCCACCCGGCGCGGGCGAACAAGGTTTGGCAGGCTTAGACAGAACTGAAGGTTAGAACCATGTCCCGCACTTGCGAACTCACTGCCAAGGCAGTCCAGACCGGCAACAATGTGAGCCACGCCAACAACAAGA
Organism: Mesorhizobium sp. M0029; assembly: GCF_040323735.1. NCBI lineage: Bacteria > Pseudomonadati > Pseudomonadota > Alphaproteobacteria > Hyphomicrobiales > Phyllobacteriaceae > Mesorhizobium > Mesorhizobium sp. M0029. Next base: position 25,051 of record NZ_JAMYVF010000003.1, on the reverse strand, counting down.
CCAAGCGCCGCTTCCTGCCGAACCTCGTCAATGTGACGCTGATTTCGGAAGCGCTGAACCAGAATGTGCGCCTGCGCATTTCGGCCAACGCGCTGCGTTCGGTCGAGCATCGCGGCGGCCTCGACGCCTTCCTGGCCAAGGCCGACGCCAAGGAACTGTCGCAGCGCGCGCGGCTGCTGAAGAAGCAGATCGCCAAGAAGCTGGCCGACCAGCCCGCCGCTTAACGATATCAAGGCGGGGGACGACCGCCCTGAGCATCGGAGCAATCCGATGCTCAAAACTTCTAAGGCAGCAGCATCGGAGCAATCCGATGCTCAAAACTTGCAAGGCAGCGCGATCCGGATTTCGGCTAGCGCCTGGCTGGTTCCATTACCCAGGATAAAAAAATGACTTCCTTCTCGCGATATCTGCCCTTTGTGGCCGCCATGGCGCTTGTCGTCGTGGTATCGAACATCCTCGTGCAGTTCCCGATGCAGGGTCAGGCCGGCGGTCTGTCGCTGGCCGACATCCTGACCTGGGGCGCCTTCACCTATCCCTTCTCCTTCCTGGTCACCGACCTTGCCAACCGCCGCTACGGCCCGACGGTGGCGCGCCGCATCGTCTTTGTCGGCTTCATGACCGCGGTGGTCTGCTCGATTCTCGTCCCGCCCTTCCTGTTTCGCCACGGCCTGATCGAGTTCGAGACATCAGCCGACCGGCTGGTGCGCATCGCCGCAGCTTCCGGCGCGGCCTTCCTTTGCGCGCAATTGCTCGACGTCACCGTGTTCAACCGGTTGCGCCGGCAGAGCTGGTGGCGCGCGCCGATCGTCGGCACGCTGGTCGGCTCGGTGTTCGACACCCTGGTGTTCTTCAGCATCGCCTTTTCGGCCGCCTTCGCTTTTGCCGGCCCGAACGACAGTTTTGCGCTGGAGACGGCGCCGCTGATGGGCGTGCTGCCGGTCGAGACCATGCGCTGGGTCTCCTGGGCGCTGGGCGACCTTTCGGTGAAGCTGATCATCGCTGTTGTGGCCCTGATCCCCTACCGGCTGCTCGCCGCCCACTGGAGCCAGCCGGCCGTGGCTGTCTAGGCCGTGATCCCTTGGGTCCAGCTCGGCTCGGCCAAAACGCCTGACGGCGGACAGGAACTGCGCCTCAAGCAGCGCGGCAGCGAATTCTCGATCATGCTCGGCACCAATGAGCTGATGAACAGCCGCCTCAGCGGCTCCGAAGAAGCGCTGGCCAAGCTCTCCTGTGAAAAGATCGGCGGCCGCGCCAAACCGAAAATCCTGATCGGCGGCCTCGGCATGGGTTTTACGCTGCGCGCTGCGCTTGCCCAATTGGGCGCCGACGCAGGCATCACCGTTGCCGAGCTTGTCCCCGCCGTCATCGCCTGGGCGCGCGGCCCCATGGAGGCGGTCTTCGCCGGCTGTCTCGACGATCCCCGTGTGACGGTTCGCGAAGCCGACGTCGGGCACATCATAAGATCCGACAAGGCAGCCTGGGACGCCATCCTGCTCGATGTCGACAATGGCCCTGAAGGCATCGTCTACAAGGGCAACGACGCCCTCTATGGCGCTGCCGGCCTCGGCGCGGCGCGTGCAGCGCTCAGGCCCGGGGGCGTGCTGGCTGTTTGGTCGCAAGGCCCCGATGCCGGCTTCACACTTAGGCTCAAGCAGGCGGGCTTTGTCGTGGACGAGGTGAAGACGCGCGCCAATGGCAAGCGCGGCGCGCGCCACGTCATCTGGATCGCCACCAAGCCTTAGGGCTCTCAATCCTGGTGCAGGATGAATTCCAGATAGAGGTTGCGCTGCAGGATCGAATGGTTGTCGTCCGAGATCAGCGACACCATCAGCGCTCCGTCATCGCGGGTCCAGACGTCGAGCCCTTCCATATTGTCGATCTGGTAGCCCATATCGGCTTCCATCAGCACCGGCCCGTCGGCAACCGCGCCCTTCTCGACGCTTTCGCCATAGATGCGCCTTAGCCGCATCCTGACACCGCCGGCCATCGAGAAACTGCGCTCCAGCAGCAAGAGATCGCCATCCGGCAGGAAAGCGCCGTCGGTGATGTCGAAATCGCCGTTGCGCTTGACCGTGAAGACGCCCTTGTGCGGCCCTTCGATGATGGCGGCATAGATGTTGCCAGCCTTGTCCAAGCTCTTTTCCGAGACCACGACGAGGCCGCCCTCGTGCTGGCCGTTGGGATTGGCGTGGGTGACGGTCTCGAAACCGCGGTTCTGTCGCAGTTCGCGGGCTGGAACCAGGAAGTTCAGTTGCTTGAACGGCGCCATCATGTTGCTGGGGTCGATCTTGAACTGGGCGACGCGGTGATCGCGCTCGAAGCCGACGGTGGCGATGCCGTCCTTGACTGCAAGGCCCTCGGCATCGACTTCCCATTTCCTGTCGATCGGCCGGCCCTTTTCATCGACCATCTGCTGCATGCGGAAATTCTGGATGCCGGACGGCCGCTTGTCGGCATCATGGGTGATCGAGCCGAAGAACCAGAAGCCCGTATCGGCGACGCCGATGAAATCGCTGCCGGGTTTGACAAACCGAAATGCCGACAGCGCGCCGAAATCGCGCGTCGTCGAGTTCATCTCAAGACCGCCGACGAATTCCAGCAGCCCAAACTGCTTGTCGGCGCTGCCGATATTGAAGGTGGTGATCGGCCGCGCCGAGACTTGGACCGGCTCGACCGCGCTTGGGCCGGCGGCGATGGCCGGCGCAAACGCGATGCCGGACAACGCAGTGACCGCGAAGAGCATCTGCCGAAACCCGCCGCGCAAAAAAATCATCCGGCGCGCCGGTAGCCGCCGCGGCGTGTATCGCGCACGTTTTCCTCGGCGAACAGCGAGGCCAGCTGCTCGGTCATGGCGCCGGCCAGTTCCTCGGCATCGACGATGGTGACGGCGCGCCTGTAATAGCGGGTGACGTCGTGGCCGATGCCGATGGCCAGAAGCTCGACCGGCGAGCGCGTCTCGATCAGCTCGATGACGGCGCGCAGATGCCGCTCGAGGTAATTGCCAGGATTGACCGACAACGTCGAATCGTCGACCGGCGCGCCGTCCGAGATCATCATCAGGATCTTGCGCTGTTCGGGCCGGGCGATCAGCCGGTTGTGCGCCCACAACAGCGCCTCGCCGTCGATGTTTTCCTTGAGCAGGCCTTCGCGCATCATCAGGCCGAGATTGCGCCGGGCGCGGCGCCACGGATGATCGGCGGATTTGTAGATGATGTGGCGCAGATCGTTGAGCCGGCCGGGGTTCGGCGGCTTGCCGTCCTTCAGCCATTTCTCGCGCGCCTGTCCGCCCTTCCACGCCCGAGTGGTGAAGCCGAGGATCTCGACCGAGACGCCGCAGCGCTCCAGCGTGCGCGCCAGAATGTCGGCACAGGTGGCGGCAACCGTGATCGGCCGGCCGCGCATCGAGCCCGAATTGTCGAGCACCAGCGTCACCACCGCGTCGCGGAATTTGGTGTCGCGCTCCTGCTTGAACGACAAGGGCTGCATCGGATCGATGACGACACGAACCAGGCGTGCCGGATCGAGATAACCCTCTTCGAGGTCGAAATCCCAGGAACGGTTCTGCTGCGCCATCAGGCGGCGCTGCAGCCGGTTGGCGAGCCGGCCGACGACGCCGGAGAGATTGGCCAACTGCTTGTCGAGGAAGGCGCGTAGCCGGTCGAGTTCTTCCTCCTCGCACAGCTCTTCCGCACCGACCGTCTCGTCGAAGGCGGTGGTGAAAACCTTGTAGTCGATCTCTTTCGGCAGGTTGGCGAAGGGGTTGTCGTTACGGCGCGCCTCGCCCGGCGTTTCGGCGTCCGCATCGTCATCGTCGGAAAGATCGTCGGCAGTGGCGTCGGAGGCCTCAGTCTCGGACGACTGTTCGTCGTCGGCGGAGGCCTCGGCATCCTCGGACTGCGACTGCTCGGAGCCGGAATCCTCTTCGCCGCCCTCCTCGCTCTGCTCCTCGCCTTGCGGCTGGTTGTCGTCATTGTCCTCGGAGTCTTCGGTTTCCTGGTCGTCGCCGAGTTCCTCGGCCATCTCCATGGACGCCAGCATCTCACGCACGACGCGGGCGAAGGCCTGCTGGTCGCCGAGCTTGGCCGACAGTCCGTCGAGATCGGCTTTGGCCTTCTCCTCGACCCAGGGCCGCCAGAGGTCGACCAGACGCTCGCCGCTCTTCGGGATCGGCCGCCCGGTCAGCTTCTCGCGCACCATCAGCGCCAGCGCTTCCTCGATCGGCGCGTCGGCCTTGTCCTTGACGTCGACAAGGTTGGCCTTGGCGTATTTGTCCTCCAGCATCGAGCCGATATTGTCGGCGACGCCTTGCATGGCGCGGCTGCCGATCGCCTCGACGCGGGCCTGTTCCACGGCGTCATAGATTGAGCGCGCCAGCTTGCCTTCCGGCGCCAGTTTGGTGTGGATACGCTGATCGTGGCAGGCGCGCTTCAGCGCCATGGAATCGCCCAGGCCACGAGTAATCGCGATGTCTGTCTTGGACGCTTTCTTCGGCAGTTCGGGCAATCGGGCGCGGCTGCCGGCGAGCGCCGGGCGGTCCTTGGCGAAACCGACTTCGAGCTCCTTGTCGCCGGCGATGGCGCGCATGCAGACGGTGACGGCACGCTTGAAGCTGTCGGCTTCAGACCCCGTCTTCGACTTGTTGCGCGTGTTGTCGCCCGGACCCGCCATCGAGGCTCTGCTCAGCCCAGCACCACGTTGGCGGCGCTCTCGGGCAGGTCCTCGCCGAAGGCGCGCTGGTAGAACTCGGCCACCACCGAACGCTCCAGCTCGTCGCACTTGTTGAGGAAGGTCAGCCGGAACGCCATGCCGATATTGCCGAAGATCTCGGCATTTTCGGCCCAGGTGATGACGGTACGCGGGCTCATCACGGTCGACAGATCGCCATTGATGAAGGCCGAGCGCGTCATGTCGGCGACGCGCACCATCTTGTTGACGATGTCCTTGCCCTTGCCGTCGCGATAGTGCTTGGCCTTGGCCAGCACGATGTTCACCTCATTGTCGTGCGGCAGGTAGTTCAGCGTGGTGACGATCGACCAGCGATCCATCTGCGCCTGGTTGATCTGCTGCGTGCCGTGATAGAGGCCGGTTGTGTCGCCGAGGCCGACCGTGTTGGCGGTCGAAAACAAGCGGAACGCCGGATGCGGGCGGATGACCCGGCTCTGGTCGAGCAGCGTCAGGCGCCCCGATGATTCCAGCACGCGCTGGATGACGAACATCACGTCCGGACGGCCGGCATCGTACTCGTCGAAGCAGAGCGCGACATTGTGCTGGTAGGCCCAAGGCAGGATGCCGTCGCGGAATTCGGTGATCTGCAGGCCATCCTTGACGACGATGGCGTCCTTGCCGACGAGGTCGATACGGCTGACATGGCTGTCGAGGTTGACGCGCACGCAGGGCCAGTTAAGGCGGGCGGCGACCTGTTCGATATGGGTCGATTTGCCGGTGCCGTGATAGCCAGACACCATGACGCGGCGATTGTAGGCAAAGCCGGCAAGGATCGCCAGCGTCGTCGCCTTGTCGAACAGATAGTCCGGATCGATGTCCGGCACATGTTCCGAGGTCACCGAATAGGCCGGCACCACCATCTTGGACTCGAAGCCGAATTTGTCTTTCACGGACACCGTCGTGTCGGGCAAATTGGCGATGTCGCGATCGACCTTGTTCATCTCTATCCGAGTCTCCACGGGCGAAATGCCTGATTTCGCCGGCAATCGTTTTTGTCCGGGGGCGGTCTTAGAGCCTTTTCCACCCTTATGAAAGTTGGAAAACGACACGAACCGTTAGGTCGCTCAGCACAAACCCGCCTGCTTGAGCACGCGATAGGCCTGCAGCACATCGCGGAACCGGTCTTCCGAACCTCTATCGCCGCCATTCGCATCCGGATGGTGGCGCTTCACAAGTTCCTTATAGCGCGCCTTGATGTCCTTGCCAGTCGCCTTTGTATCAAGGCCAAGCGTTTCCAGCGCCTTGGCCTCAAGCGGCTTGGCCTTGCGTTCGCGCGCCTCGCGCGGGTCCTTCGGCCCTTTGAACAGATCGAAGGGATCGCGCATGCGGTTATAATAGCCGGCGCGACCGGAACGCTGCTGGGCGAAATCGGGCGAGGAGCGCGTCGAGGCGCCGGCGACGCCCATCTTCCATGTCGGCCGGTGGCCGGTCATCGCTTCCTTCTGGAAGCGGGCTATCTCGGTGTCCGGCACGCCGGAGAAGTAGTTGAAACCCTTGTTGTATTCGCGCACATGATCGAAGCAGAACTGAAAATACTCGCCTTCCTTCATGCGTCCGACCGGCGCCCGGTGGGTACCGGCCTCCTTGCAGCCGTCCCACTGGCAGATCGGCGAGTGCGACTTCAGCTCCGCATCCTTGTCGGGACGGACCCGAATTTTCTCGAAATATTTGGGGTACGGTTTCATCTCACCCATTTATGGGCTGTTCGCACGTGCGAAACAAGAATTGACATTTTCGCGATCATCGCCCTAACCGCTGAATCGCGGCATAAAGCAGGGCGAATGGCGATTTTTGAGGCGGCCCGGCGGGATCGATCCCGATTTCCCGATCACGCTTTGCAGATATGGTGAAGGGAGATGGCGATGTCCATACAGGCGACGATGGAAGACAAGCTGAACAAGGCGTTTTCGCCGGAGCGGCTGGCGATCGTCAATGAAAGCCATCTCCATGCTGGTCATCACCACCACGGCTCCGACGATCACGGTGCCTATGACGGCACGGGCGAGACGCATTTTCGCGTCCGCATCGTCTCATCCGTCTTTGCCGGCATGAGCCGCATCGACCGCCACCGCGCCGTCAACGAATTGCTCGCAGCGGAGCTGCAAGCCGGCGTCCATGCGCTGGCAATCGAACCGGCTGCACCCGGCGAAAAGACCAGTTGGTAAGTCTCTCCGCCTCAGATCACCGCTTCGATGAGAAACGGTCCCGGACGCGACAGGGCACTGTCGAGCAGCGCGTCGAACCGCTCGCACGTGTCGGCGCGGGCCGCCTCGACGCCCATGCCTTTGGCCAGCGCAACCCAGTCCAGCGCCGGATGGTCGAGATTGAGCATGCGCCTGGCGTTCTCGCCGATCTCATTGACCCCGACATTCTTCATTTCGCCATGCAGGATGGCGTAGGTCCGGTTGGAAAAGATGATGGTCACGACGTCAAGCTTTTCCCTGGCCTGGGTCCACAGTCCCTGCACCGTGTACATGCCGCTGCCGTCGGCTTCGAGATTGATCACCTTGCGGTCCGGGCAGGCGATCGCCGCTCCTGTCGCCATCGGAATGCCGCCGCCGATCGATCCGCCCGTACCCATCATGTAGTCGTGCGGCGCCGCAAAGGCGGATAGCGCGAAGAACCGTCTCGCCGAGGTGACTGCTTCGTCGCAGACGATGGCATTGGCCGGAAGTTTGCGCGCTACCGACAGCGCGATGGCATCGTCCGTCAGTCTGCCGCTCAGCGTCGGTTCGTCTGGAAAGGCGGTTGCGGCGGCGAATTGCTGCGTCGGCTTGATGCCGAGCTCGTCGGCCAGCGCCTCCAGCGCCGCTTTCAGATCCTGGCCATGCGCCGCCAGCGAAAGCACCTTGCAATCGTCCCGAACCAGCCGCCCGGGCTTGCCGGGATAAGCGAAGAAGGCAACCGGCTCCTTGGCGCCGACCAGCACCAGCAAATCGATATCCCGGAGCGTGGCCGTCGCCGCATCGACCGGATAGGGAATGCGGGTCGGGGCGAACCGCCCGCGGCCGCGCTGCATGCGGGCGATCAGAACCTCACTGAACAGCCTGACATCGCTTCCCGATGAGATTCTCCTGCGATTTCAAGTCCATCGGCGCGCGCCGCCTGCCCACGCACCACCATGCCGACACGGCCCGGCGCGGCGCGGATTGCTTCGGCGATCGTGCGCACAACATCCATGTCGACGGCGGGCGGCGGCTCCAGCTTCACCTTGCCAGGCGAAATCGCAGCAACTTCGCCCCAGGCGGCATCCGCAGGCAGGATCAAGGTCGTGACGCCAGGCGGCGTGAGTGAAGCGCGGAAAGCCGCCTCTGCGGCCGGCACAATATCGGCCGGCCCCTTGACGCGGCCAACCCAGTTCGACATCGGCGACGCTAGGCCTTCTATGTCGCTGGTCAGCGGGGCATCGAGCGGCAGATGGTAAGAAGCATGGTCGCCGACAATGTTGATCATCGGGCTGCGCGCACGCCTTGCGTTGTGCATGTTGGCCAAACCGTTGGCGAGACCCGGTCCGGTATGCAGCAACGTTGCTGCCGGGCGGTCGGTCATGCGCGCATAGCCGTCGGCGGCGCCGGTCACCACGCCCTCGAACAGGCCGAGCACGCAGCGCATCTGAGGTTTGCGGTCCAGTGCGGCAACGAAATGCATTTCGGATGTGCCAGGATTGGCGAAGCAGACCGTGACGTCATTGGCCAGGAGCACGTCGCACAGCAGATCGGCGCCATTCATGATTTTCTTTCCCATCGACAATTCAGGAACAATTGCACCTGTAGGCGCCGGGTCGGCAATGTCCCGCCGGGGCTTTTGGTCTGATCCAGGACGCCTCGCGGGGATCCGGGATCAACCGACGGTCGCATTCAGGAAGGCCAGCATCGCGGCGGTCAACGCGTCGACGTCCTCGCCGAAGTCGTGATTGATCGACATATGCGTGTAGGCGTTGCCGTCGAACAGCGTCACTTCAGTGCCGGTGGCGCGCAGGCGCTTGGCAAAGCCTTCGATTGGTCGTCGCAGCCTTCGGCGCGCGAATAGGCGATGAAGGTCGGCGGATGCTTGTGTCCATCGAGATAGCTGGCCGGCGACAACGCCGCCCATCAGCGCCGCAGCACCGGGCAACCCGCCATTCCAGCCACTCCGAATGTTTCCTCCCAAGCCTTCTACCCGGATTGCAGCCACTCTCCTTCATGTGAAGGGAACCAACAATGCTTTCCGACAGTTGAAGGTGATGAGGCGATTGGAATCCAGATCGGCTCCGAGGGCAGAACATCATGCGTGCAACCCAATCCGACGTCTTCGATCTTTTTTCGGAAATTTATGCCAATGCGGCGGACGAAGAGGTCAGCATCCAACAGTATCTTCTTGCCTGTCGGGAAGACAAATCGATGTACGCTTCGGCGCCCGAAAGGATGGTCGACGCAATCGGCGAACCAAAACTGGTTGACACCAGCAAAGACGAGCGCCTCGGCCGCATTTTCGCAAATCGGACCCTCAAGATCTACCCTCATTTTTCCGACTTCTATGGAATGGAGGATACGATCGAGCGCATAGCTGGATATTTCCGCTATGCCTCGCAGGGGCTCGAAGAACGCAAGCAGATCCTCTATCTCCTCGGCCCGGTCGGCGGCGGCAAATCCTCTCTGGCCGAGCGCCTGAAGAAACTGATGGAACAGCGCCCGATCTACACGCTGAAGGTCGGCAACCAGATCAGCCCGGTTTTCGAGTCGCCGCTTGGGCTGTTCCATCCCGATCACATGGGTGATCTGCTAGAGGATAAATACGGCATAGCCCGGCGCCGGCTGAACGGATTGATTTCGCCATGGGCGGCCAAGCGCCTCGACGAACTGTCTGGCGACATTTCCAAATTCAGCGTCGTCAAGCTGATGCCTTCGCGGCTGCGCCAGATCGGCATTGCCAAGACCGAACCTGGCGATGAGAACAATCAGGATGTCTCGGCCCTGGTCGGCAAGGTCGACATCAGGCAATTGGAAAATTTTAGCCAGTCCGACCCCGATGCCTATTCCTATAGCGGTGGCCTGAACCGGACCACGCAAGGTCTGCTTGAATTCGTCGAGATGTTCAAGGCACCCATCAAGGTTCTGCATCCGCTGCTGACCGCAACACAGGAAGGCAGCTACAACGGCACTGAAAATTTCGGCGCCTTTCCCTACCAGGGGATCATCGTCGCCCATTCCAACGAGTCGGAATGGCAACAGTTCAAGAGCAACAAGAACAACGAGGCGTTTCTCGATCGCATCCTGGTGGTCAAGGTACCCTATTGCCTGCGGATCACCGAAGAGAGGCAGATCTATGAGAAATTGCTGCGTGAGAGCGAGTTGGCCGCCAGCCCCTGTGCCCCTGAAGTTTTGGACATCCTCAGCCGCTTTGCAGTTTCGACGCGCTTGGCCGAGCACGACAACTCGCCGCTCTACACCAAGATGCGCGCCTATGACGGCGAAAATCTGAAGGAAGTCGATCCCAGGGCAAAGTCGGTCCAAGAATATCGCGACGCCGCCGGCGTCGATGAAGGCATGACGGGCGTCAGCACGCGCTTTGCCTTTAAGATCCTTTCGCAGACATTCAACTTCGATAATGAGGAGGTGGCCGCCGATCCTGTGCATCTGATGTACATTCTGGAGGAGGCGATCAAGCGGGAGCAGTTCCCGAAGGAAACGGAAGCGGCCTATCTTGAATTCATCAAGTCGGAGCTTGCGGCGCGCTACGCCGAGTTCATCGGCCACGAAATCCAGAAGGCCTATCTGGAGTCCTATAGCGAATACGGCCAGAACCTCTTCGACCGCTACATCGCCTATGCGGATGCCTGGATTGAGGACCAGGACTACAAGGACCCCGATACCGGCCAGATCCTCAACCGGGAGATCCTGGACAACGAACTTTCGCAGGTCGAGAAACCGGCAGGCATCGCCAATCCCAAGGACTTCCGTAACGAGGTGGTGAAGTTCACTCTGCGCGCTCGCGCAAGAAACCACGGCCGCAACCCGTCATGGACCAGCTATGAAAAACTGCGCGAGGTCATCGAGAAGCGGATGTTCGGACAGGTCGAGGACCTCTTGCCGGTGATCAGCTTCGGCTCCAAGCAAGACAGCGTTACGGAAAAGCGCCATAACGAATTCGTACAGCGCATGATCGAGCGTGGCTACACAGAACGGCAGGTACGCCGGCTGGTGGACTGGTACATGCGGGTGAACAAGGCGGGTTGACAGAGCCGGATGGTTCCATGCCGATCTTCATCGACCGTCGCCTGAACCCCAAGGACAAGAGCCTTGGCAATCGACAGCGCTTCCTCAGGCGTGCTCGCGAGGAGTTGAAGCGGAGCATTCGCGATCAAATCCGCACTGGCAGGATCGCCGACGTGGATACCGAGCACGCCGTGCCCATGCCCGAAAGGAAAACAGCCGAGCCGAGCTTCAACGATGACAGGGCCAGCGGACGGCGCCGACACATCCTTCCGGGCAACAGGCATTTTTCCCCTGGAGACCTGCTCCCGAAGCCGCATGGGGGCGGCGCGGCATCGTCGCCAGGAAACACGGCGTCGGAAGACGATTTTCGTTTCGTGCTGTCACGCGAGGAGGTGCTCGAACTCTTTTTTGAGGATCTCGAACTGCCCGACCTGGTTAAGCTCAATCTCAAGGAAATCCTTGCCTTCAAGCCGCGCCGGGCCGGCTTCGCGGCAACCGGTTCCCCGACCAACATCAATGCCGGCCGCACCATGCGCAACAGCCTAGGCCGGCGCATTGCGCTGAGGCGCCCCACGCAGCAGGAACTGGAGGCGATCCTCCGGGAAATCGTCACGCTTGAGTCGGCCCCGGCCGGCGCGGCGGTGCGCCAGCGCATCGCGGAATTACGCGACGAGCTTGACCGGCTGGAGCGACGGCGCAGGCGAATTGCCTTTGTCGATCCGGTCGATATCCGATTCAACCGCTTCGACGCCCGGCCGGTGCCGAATGCCAATGCCGTCATGTTCTGCCTTATGGACGTGTCCGGATCGATGGGCCAACGCGAAAAGGACTTGGCCAAACGCTTCTTCGTGCTGCTGCACCTGTTCTTGAAACGGCGCTACGAACGCACGGAGATCGTCTTCATCCGCCATACCCATGAGGCGCACGAAGTGGATGAGGACACGTTCTTCTACAACACGCAGAGCGGCGGTACGATCGTCTCCACCGCGCTCGACGAAATGCACCGCATTATCGGCCAGCGCTATCCTGCCAGCGAGTGGAACATTTACGCCGCGCAGGCCTCTGACGGGGACAATTTCACCACCGATTCCGAGCGATGCATAGAGCTCATGAACGGCAAGCTCATGCGCCTGTGCCAGTATTTCGCCTATGTCGAGATCATCGACGAACGCGAGAGCCACATATTCGGTGCTACCGAAAACGGGACGTCGCTTTGGCGCGCCTACAGTACGATCGAGCTGAAATGGCCCAACTTCCAGATGAGCCGCATCGCTGCTCCCGCGGATATTTACCCGGTCTTCCACCGGCTCTTCGCCAGGCAGCCGGCGGCCATCAAGAGCGCTTGAGAGAGAGATGGTCAGGCGAGCCAACGAAACGAATTTGTTGTTTTCCGGTTCCGACTGGAATTTCGAGAAATTATCGCGGGCTTTTGAAGAGATCGAGGCGATCGCGGTCGACGACTTGCATCTCGATACTTACCCGGTCCAGATGGAGATAATCTCCTCCCAGCAGATGCTCGACGCCTACTCATCTATCGGCATGCCACTGATGTATCGGCATTGGTCATTCGGCAAACATTTCCTTCACCAGGAGCTTCTTTACCGTAAGGGTGGTCGGGGTCTGGCCTATGAACTGGTCATCAACTCCAATCCCTGCATCGTCTACCTCATGGAGGAAAACACCATGGCGTTGCAGGCCCTTGTGACGGCCCACGCGGCGCTTGGCCACAATCATTTCTTCAAGAACAATCATCTGTTTCAGCAATGGACCGACGCCGGGGCAATCCTGGGTTATCTGGACTTCGCCAAGGGCTACATCGCCCGGTGCGAGGAGCGGCACGGCCTTGCAGCAGTGGAGGCCATTCTCGATTCCGCCCATGCGCTGATGGAACAAGGGGTGTTCCGCTACCACCGGCCGCCAAAGCTCTCGTCGGAGCGACAGCGCGAAGGGCTTCGCGAGCGCCTCGAATACGAAGAGCGCTCCTACAACGATCTGTGGCGCACGCTGCCGCCGTCGCAGAACAAAAACAAGTCCGGCAATGAGGATCAAGGGATGGCGGAGCGCAAGAGATCGCTCAACCTGCCCGAGGAAAACCTCCTGTATTTCCTCGAGAAGAACAGCCTGATCCTGGAACCCTGGCAGCGCGAGATCATCAGGATCGTCCGCGTCATCGCGCAATATTTCTACCCGCAGCGACAGACTCAAGTGATGAATGAAGGCTGCGCCACCTTCGTGCATTATACGCTCATGAACATGCTATTCGATCGTGGCCGGATCGGCGAAGGTGCCATGCTCGAAATCCTGCGCAACCATTCGAACGTGATCTTCCAGCCGGCCTTTGACGATCCCCGGTTTTCAGGCATCAATCCCTATGCCCTCGGCCTCGACATGATGCAGGACATACAGCGCATTTCGACCGAGCCGACGGCGGAGGACCGCGACTGGTTCCCGGACATTGCAGGACATGGCAACTGGCGCGAGGTCCTGCTTGAGGCCTGGGCCAACCACCGCGACGAATCCTTTATCCGCCAGTACCTCAGCCCGAGCTTGATCCGAAAATGGCGGTTCTTCGTGCTTGGCGATGGAGCCGACCAACCGCATTTCGAAGTCGCCTCGATCCACAACGAACGTGGCTATCACAAGATACGCGCCCAGCTTGCCCACAGTTACGACCTTGGAGCGAATCGGCCGGACATCCAGGTGATTGATGTCGACCTGCTCGGCGACCGGCAGTTGCGGCTGCAACACAGGGTAAAGGATGGTGTTGTGCTCGAAGGGGCCAGCCGTGACGCGACGCTGCGCCATGTACGCAGCCTCTGGGGCTACGAGGTCAGCCTGGTTGCAGTTGACGCTCAAACCGGTGCGACAATCCACGAACGGTCTACGAGCCAGATCGCGGCATAAACTCGGCCAAGAGCGTTCTGTTGCGGGCCTGCTCGGTACCTTTAGGATTCGCCCGCCGGCCTGATCCTGATCCTGGCGATCCGGTTCTTGTCGCGTTTCATCACCACGAAGCGCTTGCCGTGGAAGGTGAAAGCCTGCTTTTCCTCGGGGATCGACTGCGTCTCGTGGATGACCAGCCCGGCAATGGTAGTCGCTTCCTCATCCGGCAGGTTCCAGTCGAGCGCCCGGTTGAGATCGCGGATCGGCACGGTGCCATCGACGACCACGGAACCGTCCGCCTCCTGCTTGACGCCCTGAATATCGACATCGTGCTCGTCGGCGATCTCGCCAACGATCTCCTCGATAATGTCCTCCAGCGTCACCAGCCCTTCGACCTCGCCATATTCGTCGACGACGATGGCGAAATGCGCCTTGGCGCGCAGGAAGGCGTTGAGCTGTTCCTGCAGCGTGGTGGTGTCGGGCACGAACCAAGGCTTCGAAGCGATCTTCATCACGTCGATCCGGGAAAAGTCGTTGCCGACCTCGTTCAGCGCTCGCAGCAGGTCCTTGGCGTGCAGCACCCCGACAATGTTGTCGAGCGAGCCCTGCCACAACGGCATGCGGGTGTGCGGGCTCTGCAGAATCTCGCGTACCACCGCTTCCGGCCCATTGTCGGCATTGACCGAGCGCATATTGGTACGGTGGACCATGATGTCGGAGACTTCGAGTTCGGCGAGGTCGAACAGCCCGCCGACGCGGTCGCGGTCCTCACGCACCATTTGGCCGTCGCGGCGGAAATCGTCGACCGCGCCGCGCAACTCGTCCTGGGTCGAGCGCTGCGGCTCGATGCGCGACAACTCATAGCCGAACATGGCAAGCAGGCGCGTGCGCACGGCCAGGACCAGCAGGATAAGGATGGCAAGGACGGCGACGACGGTCCAGCCGGGTTCGTTGATCATCGCCGCCGGCTTTCCTGGCCCGGATGGTTCTCCCTCAGGAACGAAAGCAACTCCGACGCCGGTACATCCTTGGCAATAAAAGCCTGGCCAACACCGCGCGTCAGGATGAATGTCAGCGCGCCGCGCGACACTTTCTTGTCCTGGGTGATGAAGCCAAGCAGCACCTCGGCGTCGGGCAACTCACCAGGGATGTCGGCCATCCGCCAGGGTAGACCGACGGCGCGAAGATGCGCCTCGACCCGCGCCGCGTCGTCCGGGCTGGCCAGATTGAGCCTTGCGGAAAAGCGGTGCGCCAGCGCCATGCCGATGGCGACGCCTTCGCCATGGACGAGGCGGGCGCCATCATACTGTGTGGCACCTTCCAGCGCATGGCCGAACGTGTGGCCAAGATTGAGCAGTGCGCGGTCGCCGGTTTCGAACTCGTCGCGGGCGACGACATCGGCTTTGGCGCGGCAGGCCTCGGCAATCGCCTCCGCCCGTTCCGCACCACCGGCGAACACCTTTTCCCAGTTCGCTTCCAGCCAGGCGAAAAACGCCGGTCGGTCGATCAGCCCGTATTTGGCAAGCTCGGCATAGCCGGCGCGAAATTCGCGGATCGGCAGCGTGTCGAGCACTTCGGTGTCGGCCAGCACCAGCTTCGGCTGATGGAAGACGCCGACCAGATTCTTGCCGCGCGGGCTGTTGATGCCGGTCTTCCCACCGACCGAGGAATCGACCTGCGCCAGCAGCGAGGTTGGAATCTGGACGAAATTCATGCCGCGGCGCACGATGCCGGCGGCAAAGCCGGTCAGGTCGCCGATGACGCCACCGCCGAGCGCAATGACGACATCGCCGCGCTCCAGCTTGGCGGCGAGCACGCCGTCGACCACCTCTTCGAGATGGGCAAAGCTCTTGGTCTTTTCGCCGGCCGGCAAAGTGATGACGGCAGGCTGGATGCCGCCTGTTTCCAGACCGGCCTTCAGCGCGTCGAGATGTGCCGCCGCGACATTGTCGTCGGTGACCACCGCCGCCCTCGTGCCGGGCAGGCGGCGCGAAATCTCGGCGCCGGCGCGCGCCAAAAGGCCAGGGCCGATCAGGATGTCATAGGCACGCTCGCCAAGGCCGACCTCGACAGTGACCGGTTCGCTCACAGCCGCACCTCGCCTGGCGCAGTCGGAGCCGGAATGCCGAAATGCCCGCACAGCGCGTCGACAACCTCCGTCGCAATGACCTCCTTGCGGTCGTCGCGTGTCGGCACGGTGATGTTGGACGTGGCATAGACCGGGTAGCGCTCGCCCATCAGTCGCTCGAGCACGGCGCGCGGATCGGCGCTTTTGAGCAACGGCCGGTTCTGCTTCTTGGACACGCGTTCCATCAATAGGTCGATCTCGGCCTTCAGCCACACCGACACGCCATGCCCGGCGATCGCTTCCCGCGTCTGCGCATTCATGAACGCGCCGCCGCCGGTCGACAGCACCTGCGGCCCACTCTCCAGCACGCGCAGGATGACGCGCTGCTCCAATGCCCGGAATTCGGTCTCGCCATAGCGTTCGAACAGTTCCGGCACCGTCATGCGCGACACGGTTTCGATCTCCTGGTCGCTGTCGACGAAGGGCAGCGACAGCATCGTCGCCACCTTGCGGCCGATCGCCGTCTTGCCGGCGCCCATCAGGCCGACAAAGACGATCGAGCGGCTGCCCAGCCTGTCGAGCAGCGCGGCATGGCTATCGCCGGGAGGATTTGCTGGTAACGCGTTCATGAGACCATGCTGCTTCTAAGCCGTCTTTGCCGGCGTATCGACATCAAAAGCCCGTTTGCGTCAAGCATAGCGCCTTTCGCACGCAGAGCCCTTCGTCCTTGAATTGACGGAATTAGCGTCCCATAAGGACACAGGGCTTGGAATCGCAGAGCAAGAAGACGGGCGAAGATTGATGCCGACACTGTTCCGCTTTGTCGTGACGATGATGATTCTTGCCGGCATTGCCTATGGTACGATGCTGGCGTTGGCGATGTTCGTCGAGCCGAAAAAGGCGGAAATCACTGTGCGCATCGCACCGGAAAAGCTGAACCCCAAGAAAAACTGACCCAAAACTGACCCCTGGAACATGAACAGCGCGGCTCGCATCGAAGCCTTTCTCGAGATGATGAGCGCCGAACGCGGTGCCGCTGAAAACACGCTGTCTTCCTACCGCCGTGATCTCGAGGACGCCTCGCAGCAGATTGCCGGCGGGCTTGCGGCTGCCGCCGCAGCCGACATCCGCGCCTATCTCGACGATATCGCGGCGCGCGGCTTTGCGTCGACGTCGCAGGCGCGCAAACTGTCGGCGATCCGCCAGTTCTTCAAGTTCCTCTACGCCGAGGGCCTGCGTGGCGACGACCCGACCGGCACGCTGGACAGCCCGAAAAAGGGCCGGCCGCTGCCCAAGACGATGAGCGAGGCCGATACCGGCCGGCTGCTCGACCGCGCCGCGCTTGAGGCAGGCGATGGCGTCAATGGTGACCGGCTGGCGGCACTGCGCCTGCACGCTTTGGTGGAGGTGCTCTATGCCACCGGTCTGCGTGTGTCCGAACTTGTCGGCCTGCCTGTGACCGTCGCCCAGCGCGATGACCGCTTCTTCATGGTGCGCGGCAAGGGCGACAAGGAGCGCATGGTGCCGCTGTCGGCCAAGGCCCGCATGGCGATGCGGGCATGGCTCACGGCCCGGGCGTCGGTGCCGGCTTTCGCCGACAGCCCGTTTCTGTTCCCGGCCGCCGGCGACAGCGGCTTTCTCTCACGGCAGGTCTTTGCCCGCGACCTCAAAGGCCTTGCCGCACGGGCCGGCATATCGGCGGCCAAAATTTCGCCGCATGTGCTGCGCCATGCTTTTGCCAGCCATCTCCTGCAGAACGGCGCTGATCTCAGGGCGGTGCAGCAGCTGCTCGGCCACGCCGATATCTCGACCACGCAGATTTACACGCATGTGCTGGAAGAGCGGTTGGTGCGGCTGGTCAACGATCATCATCCGCTTGCCGACTAGGCCTCATATCGCTATGTGAGGGCAACGTGCCCGCGCGGAGCCTACATCTGCGCGATGTTTGCCTTCCGACGCATCGGTCCGCTCAAGAATGTACAATTACCTCGATTTCGAAAAGCCGGTGCAGGACCTTGAACTCAAGATCCTCGAGCTGAAGAAGCTTGCCGAGAATGGCGAGGCGGTCGATGTCGGTGACGAAATCAGCCGGCTCGAGAAGCGCGTGCGCGACGCGCTGCGCGACATCTACAAGGCGCTGACGCCGTGGCAGAAGGTGCAGGTCGCGCGCCACACCGACAGGCCGCATTGCCTCGACTACATCAAGGGTCTGTTCAGCGATTTCACGCCGCTCGCCGGCGACCGCAATTTCGGCGAGGACCAGGCGATCATCGGCGGCTTCGCCCGCTTCCGCGGCGAACCGGTGGCCGTCATCGGCCAGGAAAAGGGCTCCGACACGGCGAGCCGGCTCAAGCACAATTTCGGCTCGGTGCGCCCTGAAGGCTACCGCAAGGCCGTGCGGCTGATGGAACTTGCCGACCGCTTCCAGATTCCACTTCTGACGCTGGTCGACACCGCCGGCGCCTACCCCGGCGTTGGCGCCGAGGAACGCGGCCAGGCTGAAGCCATCGCCCGTTCAACCTCGGCCTGCCTCGGCCTCAAAGTGCCATCGATTTCGGTCGTCATCGGCGAAGGCGGTTCGGGCGGCGCCATTGCGATCGCCACCGCCAACCGCGTCTACATGCTGGAACACGCCATCTATTCGGTGATCTCGCCGGAAGGCGCTGCCTCGATCCTGTGGCGCGACACGACGCGCTCGAAAGATGCGGCGACCAACATGAAGATCACCGCCCAGGACCTTCTGGAAATGAAGATCATCGACGCCATCATTGCCGAGCCGCTCGGCGGCGCCCAGCGCGCGCCCGAAACGGTGATCGCCGCCACCGGCGACCTCATCGCCAAGACGATGAAGGATTTTGCCGGCGCCAACACCGATTTTCGCGAACAGCGCCGCGAAAAATATCTTGCGATGGGCCGCAGCCTCTGATTTTGGCCGGCAGCGCACCGCAATGTGGCGTCAAGGAGCAATTTCGCCACAAAAATGCCGCCGCATTCGGCTCAATAAAAAATCCGTGACACCGGGCGAATTGCCGTGGGGGGCGCCGTCCGACGCTTGCGGTAAGGAATTTTCAAGGTTAACGGGCTTAGGGTCCGTCAGTGTTCAGCATGCAGGCCCGGGCGCTATCCGGCCGTGACGCGAGAAAAAGACATAGCCGTATCCATGTTTACCAAGCTTGCCCGCACTGGACTTCTGATCGCCGCGCTTGGCGTTGCCGGCTGCAACGATTCCTCGATGAAGAATTTTGCGCCGGAAGCCAGCAAACCGCTGCCGGACAAGATCCTGGCCGACATGACGGCCAAGGGCATGATCCGCACCTCGTCGGTGATGGCTCGCATCTTCAAGGAAGAAGGCAAGCTCGAAATCTGGAAGGCCAAGACCACCGGCCGCTACGAGATGGTCGCCAGCTACGACATCTGCAAATGGTCGGGCAAGCTCGGCCCAAAATACACCGAGGGCGACCGCCAGGCGCCGGAAGGTTTCTATACGGTCCGCCCGTCGCAGATGAATCCGCGCTCGAACTATCACCTGTCCTTCAACATCGGCTATCCCAACGCCTATGACCGTGCCAATGGCCGCACCGGCGCCAATCTGATGGTGCACGGCGCCTGCTCGTCGTCGGGCTGTTATTCGATGACCGACCCGCAGATCGAGCAGATCTACGCTTTTGGTCGCGATGCCTTCCAGGGCGGCCAGACCGAGTTCCAGATCCAGGCCTTCCCGTTCCGCATGACCGCCGCCAACATGGCGCGCTACCGCAACGACCCAAACTATGAGTTCTGGAAGATGCTGAAGGTCGGTTACGACAATTTCGAGATCACCAAGGTGCCGCCGAAGGTCGATGTGTGCGACAAGCGCTATGTCTTCAACCAGGTGGCGCCCGAGGGCACGACATTCGATCCGACTGGCGCCTGCCCCGCGACCACGCAGCCCGATTCGCTGAAGAGCGCACTCAACGCATATCAAAGCAGCTATGACGCGGCCTTCACCGGCGCGGTCAAGGCCAGCGTGCCGGCGCCCAAGCCAACCATTGCAGGCATCAAGGAAGCCAGCATCGTTTCCGACTGGTCGAAGCGCCGCGCCCGGGGCGAGCGCGTGCCGATCGAACCGCCGTCGCTGAATTCCGACGGCACGCTGACCGAGACGGCGCGCATGGGCCGCATCGATTCGCCCGCCGGCCGCAAGATGGCGGCGCTGGACGCAGAGAAGGAAGCCAAGCGCAAGGCCGAGGAACAGCGGGTTGCTGCCATCGAGGCTGCGAAGGCCGCCAAGGCCCAGGCACTGGCTGAAAAGCAAGCGGCAAAGGCCCAAGCGCTGGCCGAAAAGGAAGCAGCCAAGCAGGCCGCCCAGCAGCCGGTCGCCACTGCGAGCGTCGAGGCGGCGCCTGCAGAACCGCCGGCGGACGAAAGCCGGATGTCGAAGATCAAGAACAAGCTGCTAGGCATGTTCGGCGGCTGAGGTTTTCGCCTTGTCGATGCATGCCGCCCAAAAGTGCGCCGCGGTTTTGGGACAAGACATGCATGAAGGCAAACAAACAAATCACACCGCGATCTATGACCTCAAGGGCCTGAATTGCCCCCTGCCCGTTCTCAAGGCGAAAAAACGCTTGGCGGCAATGCGGCCGGGCAGCCGGCTTTGGCTGGAGACCACCGACCCGCTGGCGGTCATCGACATCCCCGCCTTTTGCGCCGACGCTGGCCACCAACTGGTTGAAACATCAGCCGTCAGCGGCGGCCACCGCTTCCTGGTCGAACGCGGCGCAGAGCGAGCCTGACAATCAGCCCCCGGCTATCGCCAGCGGATTGCTCTCCAGCGCCGCGCGATCCGGCGTGTCGATCGACGGCCGGTTGGTGAAGGCGGAAAACAGCCGGCGCACATAATCTTCCGGCATATCGAGCGTGATCAGCACCAGCCTGGTGCCGCGTTGGCCGTCCGGCCAGGCCAGCAGCCGCGCCGGCGGATGCAGGATCTTCTGCACCCCGTGGACGACAAGCGGCCGCGACGGGTCCTCCGCAAGCTCGATGACGCCCTTCATCCGCAAAAGCTTGTCGCCATGCGCAGAACGCAGCAGGTCGAGGAACATCTCGATCGCCGAAAACGGCACCGGGCCGTCATGGACCAGCGAATAGGAGCGCACGCGGGAATCGTGGCGGTGGTGGTGCTCATGCTCGCCGTGGTCATGATCATGATGATGGTGGTGCTCATGGGCGGCTTCTTCGCCGAGCCAGCGCCGGACATCGGCGGATTTGGTCGCCGGATTGTAGAGGCCGCAATCGAACAGCGCCGTGACGCCGGTTCGGCCGTCGCCGGCGTCCAGCACCACGGCGCCTGGATTGAGCTGATGGAGTCGCGTTCGCAAAGCATCGACGTCGCCGGGATCGCTGGCCAGATCGACCTTGGTCAGCACGATGCGATCGGCGACCGCCACCTGCTTGACCGCCTCGACATGGCCGTCGAGCGTCGCATTGCCGTTGACCGCGTCGACCAGCGTGATGACGCCATCAAGTCGGAAGGCCTGCACAAGGGCGGGATGCGCCATGATCGACTGCAGCACCGGCGCCGGATCGGCGAGCCCGGTGGTTTCGACAACGACGCGGGCAAGGCGGGCGATACGGCCCGTCTGCAGCCGGTCGACGAGGTCAGCCAGCGTGTCGACCAGTTCGCCGCGCACCGTGCAGCATAGACACCCGTCGGACAGCTGGATGATGCCGTCCGAGGCCTGCTCGACCAGAAGGTGGTCGATCGCCACCTCACCGAATTCGTTGATGATGACGGCCGTGTCGACCAGTGCCGGATCTTTGAGCAGCCGGTTGAGCAATGTCGTCTTGCCGGCGCCGAGGAAGCCGGTGACCACCGTGACGGGTATCGGAAAGCCAGCCATCGCCTAGTTCGCGGCTTTGACCAGCTGGTCGCCCTGCACCGCGGTTGCCTGGCCCACCACGGCCGGTTCGGCCCCCTTTGGCGCCGGAATGTCTGGCCGCCAGCTCGGCAGCGGCACATCGGCGTATTCCTGGCCGCCCTGGTCGAGCATCGCCTTCGGCGCCGGCCCGGTGGCGCCGCCGAGGCCGACGGCAACCAGCGTCGGCACGTGGTCGAGCTTTTCCTGATAGGGCGATTTCGGCACGTCGGCACCCTTCGCGGCCACCGGCGGAGCCGCCTCGGACTGCTCGTGCGGCGCCTTCTTCCTGCAGATCTCATCATGCATGTCGTTGGGTGACATTGTATCGCCATAGGAAGGCATGGCCGCGACCGTGAGCCAGTTCGGGTCGGGCGTGGCAAAGCCCTGGTCGAGCAGCCTGGCGGCGGTCTCGGCACGGCTGATCGCCGATTTTTCGCCGAGCACGACCGCGACCAGCGTGCGGCCATTGCGTGTCGCCGAGCCGATCATGTTGAAGCCCGAGGGACAGACGAACCCGGTTTTCATGCCGTCGGCGCCGGGATAGCGCCCGATCAAGAGATTGTAGTTGGAGATCGCCTTCTTGCCGACGGCAAGGCCTTCGATCGAGAACCAGGGGGCGTATTGCGGGAATTCCTTGCGGATCGCCATCACCAGCAGGGCAAGATCGCGCGCCGTCGTATACTGCTCCGGCGAAAACAGTCCGTTCGGATTGACGAAATGCGTTCCGGTCATGCCGAGCCGCGCCGCCTCCGCATTCATGCGAACGGCGAATCCGGCCTGCGAGCCGCCTATGTTTTCGCCGATGGCCATGGCGATATCGTTGGCCGATTTGACCAGCATCATCTTCAACGCATTGTCGAGCCGCATCACCGAGCCCGGCTTGAAGCCCATCTTGCTCGGCGGTTCGCCCGCCGAATGCTTGGTCACCTTGATCGGTGAATCGAGCTGGACCTCGCCGGCGGCAATCGCCCGGAAGGTGACATAGGCGGTCATCAGCTTGCTCAGCGAAGCGGGATACCAGCGCTTGAATGCGTCCTGGTGCTGCAGAACCTTGCCGCTGTTGAGGTCGAACAGGATCACCGGATTGGCCAAAGCTGGCCCAGCCAGCATGGGTAGCGCCAAGCCGCCCGTTAGCAGTAATTTGAGGATATGGCTGTGCCGCATCATGGAATCCGAAATCGCCTCTTGCCGTAGTCGCCCCTGGCTCCGTAAGATTTCGTTACGCGATGGCCAGCATGACCTGATCCGGCCCTCAATTTCCGGATCACATTGTCTGGGGTGCTATTTACCCTATGTGACGCCAAGATGGCAAAGTGCCAAGATGGCAACAAGCATGGCAATCACAATTGCAATCAAGCAGGCCAGATCGTCTGCTCCAACAGCGAGATGGAACCATTATGCCGATTCTCAACCGCGCCGCCGAGATGCAGGATGAAGTTGCCGGCTGGCGACGCCATCTGCACCAGACGCCAGAACTGAATTTCGATGTCTTCAAGACCGCCGCCTTCGTCACCGAGAAGCTGAAGGAATTCGGCTGCGACGACGTGGTGACGGGCCTCGGCAAGACCGGCGTCGTCGGCATCATCCATGGCCGCAAGGGGCAAGGCGCGACCATCGGCTTGCGCGCCGACATGGACGCGCTGCCGATCAACGAGATCACCGGCAAGCCCTATGCCTCGACCATTCCTGGCAAAATGCATGCCTGCGGCCATGACGGCCATACGGCGATGCTTTTGGGCGCCGCCAAATATCTGACCGAAACGCGCAATTTCGCCGGCTCGGTCGCGGTCATCTTCCAGCCGGCCGAAGAGGGCGGCGGCGGCGGCAACGAGATGGTCAAGGACGGCATGATGGAGCGTTTCGATATTTCGCGGGTCTTTGGCATGCACAACATGCCGGGCCTGCCGGTGGGCCAGTTCGCCATCCGGCCGGGTCCGATCATGGCGGCGACCGCCGAGTTCACCATCACCGTGAAGGGCCGCGGCGGCCATGCGGCGATGCCGCACGGCACGATCGACCCGATCGTCATCACCAGCCAGTTGGTCGGCGCCCTTCAGACGGTCGCTTCGCGCAGCACCGATCCGGTCGAGGCGGTGGTGGTTTCGGTGACGAAGTTCCACGCCGGCGACGCCTACAACGTCATTCCCGAGACCGCCGAGATTGCCGGCACGGTGCGCACACTGAAGAAAGAGATCGCCAAGAAATCGGAAGAGCGCATCCGCACCATCTGCGAAGGAATAGCCACCGCCTTCGGCGCGACGATCACTGTCGACTATGACGCCAACTATCCCGTGACCTTCAATCATCCGGAAGAAACGGTCTTTGCCGGCGATGTCGCGGCAAATGTCGCCGGCGACACCCAGGTCCACCGCGCCATCCAGCCGGTGATGGGCGGCGAAGACTTCTCCTACATGCTGGAAGCCCGCCCCGGCGCCTTCATCTTCATCGGGAATGGCGAGACCGCCGGCCTCCACCATCCGGCCTACGACTTCAACGACGAAGTCATACCGCACGGCATGAGCTACTGGGTGAAACTGGCCGAAACGGCGCTGGCAGCCTGACCTATCCCGCAAGAGGCTGGCCGAATTGCGTTCGGCCGGCCTCTTGATTTCCCCTGGGCGAGCCTCTTGGCGAAACGATCCGAAGCGGCTATGTGTCGGGCCGCGTGGTCCCGTAGCTCAGTAGGATAGAGCGGCAGATTCCTAATCTGTAGGTCACAGGTTCGATTCCTGTCGGGATCACCAGCAAGATCAAAGGCTTGGTGACTGAGATAGCCTGTCGGCATGTTGCAGCACTGATGGACTGGTTTTCGGTGATTTTCACGGACGCGACCAAGCAAGCAGCCTGACTTTAGTTCCATAGAAAAAGTCCATCCCTGAGGTCTCAGGAGCGAGCTTTAAGCATCTACAGCCGCGAAGAGAATCGACCTCTTGCAAGTACAATTCCAGATCGAGCGATGGTTCCCAGTCGATCCGTTACGGTCTGAGTTCGGCGCCGCCAACTCAACGAAGCCGGCCGTATCCTAGCTGGCAACCAGGGGCACCGTGACGGTCGTGGCGTAATTTATCGGATACTGGTCGAAATACGGGAAAGCGATGACAAAGGCATAGCTGGCGGTCAGATGCGCCATCTTGAAACCGCCGCTGGCAGGGTCGGTCGCGATCGTCACAATGACGTTCTTCAGACCCAGGTTCACCAATTTCTGCGTGGCGATGGCCTGGATGTCGCTCTGCGAAAGCGTGTTGTTCAGCTGCAGCGCCCGAGAAGAGGTTTCCAGTGTATAG